>JAOAPF010000375.1 GCA_025462755.1 Edaphobacter sp. | reverse complement strand
CGAAGAACGTCTTCCTCGTTAGAGCGGAATACGTAGTGGCTCGCATGCGGGACGCGAACTACGTGCGCAGCGGGGACCTGTGTCTCGAATGCTTTCGCCTGGTACTCGGTTATGCGCAGATCGCGTGCCTCGAACGCGGCACGCGATGCAGAGTGATCCGGCACCGGCCCCTCGTCGTGAGGCACGGCAAAGATGACGAGCGCCGGAGCATGAATGGTCGGGAAACTCTCCTGGCCAGAGCAAATGGCATACATTACGGGGGGCGGATCTGATCGTGTACCTGCAAGGGGAGGCGGCGTCAACTTCAACTCTTCCTGGTATTGCACTACCTCCTTTTCCCACACGATGCAGTTGCTCCAAAATTTCACTCAAGGATGCACCGATCAACTCCGCCACTGCTCTGAGTCGTTTGCCACAAACTAACTTGCTTTAGAAGGCTTCCTAGCTGCGCTGTAGTGGACTCGGAGGCTAAGGTTGCCCCCCGGGAAATCTTTCGGTAACGGGGGAAGAGTCTTTGCTTGCGTAATTGACTGCCACGCTGCTCGGTCTAGACCGCTGTCATGGCTGCTTTCATCGAGGTGCAATGTGGAGATCTTGCCGTCTCGAGTGATGGTGAAACTGAGGACACTAGTCCGATCATGATCGGAATCTGTTCTGATCTCTCTGGGAGAGGACCCCTCAGAAATCGTCTGTATGACTTGTTTGATATACGGGGCAAGGTCTATACCCCCAGTATCAGTGAGAACTTCAACTCCGAGAAAGTGACGGTGACCGTCGTGTGGAGCATTGATTACGCTCGGCGCAATTGGGTCCAGGAATGGAATTGGTGCACTCTGGGCTAACAGATGCGTTCCGTTGATCAAGAGACCCGCAACACCCAAAAGAAGCAACCTGCGCGAAAACCTAGTGAATGTGCTTGACACGCCAAGATTCATCGTAAGACTCCTGTATTCGGCTTCCAACGGTTCGTTTCTGCGCTCAATCGTACAACACCGCAGCAGGTGCAGGCCGATGGTTTCCGACCAACATAGGCTCCTCTCGGAGCTTCGCGAGGGCTATATCCTCGCCAGCCGACGTCTCGTTAGCGACGATTCCTGAATATGTGGGAAGAAACATCCCAGCTCGAGGTGTCTCAAAACGCATGTCTACGATAATTATCGTTGACATACGATTGTTATCGTACTATCGTTCTTTTCATGAAGCGACGAGCCCCATCCCAACTGTCAATCCCGCTCCCCACCGAGGCCGAACTCGCCATCCTTAATATCCTCTGGTCCACCGGCCCCGCCACCGTGCGTGAAGTCCACGACGCTCTCAGGGGCAAACAGATCGGCTACACCACGGTCCTTAAACAGATGCAGCTCATGGTTGAAAAGGGCCTGCTCGAGCGTAGCGAGCGCTTCCGTTCTCACGTGTACGGCGCTAGCCTCCCCAAGGAGCAGACCCAGCGGTTGCTCGCCGGCAACCTCCTCCACCGAGCGTTCGATGGCTCCGCCAAGAATCTTGTCCTCGGCGCACTCTCCTCCAAGAAAGTCTCCGCTGCCGAACTCGCTGAGATTCGAGAGTTGCTCGACCAGTTCGAGAAAGGCTCCCGATGAATCCGCTGCCATCCTCCACTACCGCGCTTATCGCCCACGCCGCCGGCTGGACGCTCCTTCATTTTCTCTGGCAAGGCACGCTCGTCGCCCTCATACTCGCCTGTGTTCTCGCACTACTTAATGGGCGGTCGGCCCAGCCGCGCTACCTCGCAGCTTGCGCCGCGCTGGTGCTGATGGCTATCCTCCCCCTCATCACCTTCGCCCGCATCGTTGCTGCGGAACGCAGTGCCGCCAACACCTTCCTCATCTCCATCCCCCTAAGCATCTCTGTCACTGGCCATAGCATCGCTACTCCGACCGAGCCTCTCCTCTACCGTATCGCCGCAGCGTTCGACCGGTCCATGCCCGCCGTGCTCGCCGTCTGGTTGGCAGGAGTAGTTCTTCTCTTCCTTCGTCTCGGCATCGGCCTCATCATCGCCCGCCGCATGATGTCCGCCGCGACTCAACCCCCACCCCGCGACCTCCTCCACGTCTTCGATCGACTCGCCCGCCGCATTGAAGTCACGCGTCCCATCCGGCTCCTTCAGTCCGCGCTCGTCCAGGTCCCGACCGTGATCGGCTGGCTGCGTCCGGTCGTCCTGATTCCACTCGGTTGCCTTAGCGGTCTGTCGCCCAGCCAGGTCGAAGCCATCCTCGTCCACGAACTCTCCCATATCCGCCGCCACGACTATCTCGTCAGCGTCCTCCAATCAATCGTCGAAGCCCTACTCTTCTACCATCCCGCTGTCTGGTGGGTCTCACGCCACATCCGTCGCGAACGCGAACACTGCTGCGACGACCTCGCCGTCCAGTACGCCGAAGACGCCCTTACTTACGCCCGCGCGCTCTCACTCCTTGAGGAGCATCGCTCGGCCCTACCTGCAATCGCTCTCGGAGCCAATGGAGGAATACTAACCATGCGCATCAAACGCCTGCTCGGATCCAAAGAAAGCGCCGCCGCCCCTCAATTCGTCGCCCTCACCCTGCTCGGCGTCGTCATCGCCGCTACTGCCGTCTGCGTCACCACCGCCGCCCGTGCTCAGAACCATTCAACGCAGCTTCAGCAGTCGCAATACAACCCACCGGTCGTTACCATGGCAACGAAAGACATCCGCGGACTCGAACCCCTTGTGAACAATGGTTCGGCTCCCGCCTCCCACCCGCAGGCGGTCACCGAAACTCCAAGCTCACCGGCGATCGCCCCCCAGTACCACGCCTGGCTCGATCAGGACGTCCGCTGGCTCATCTCGCCGCAGGAGCGTGCCGCCTTCCTGCAACTCACGAGCGACGCAGAGCGTGACCACTTCATCGAGCATTTCTGGCAGCGCCGCAACTCCGCGGGCTCCGCAGCCGACTCCTACCGGGCCGAGCACTACCACCGCATCGCCTACGCCAACCAAAACTTCACGGCCGCTGGAGTCGCTGGTTGGGAGACGGACCGCGGCCGCACGTACATCGTCAACGGCGCGCCCAGCACGGTTGACTCTCATTCGTCCTCTGGACCGTACGGCCACCCCTACCAGACCTGGGGCTACGTGACCACGCAACTGACCTTCGTCGACCTCTGCGACTGCGGGAACTACCAGCTCGTTGCCCAACCCTCGACCAGCAGTTCGCCCTCTACTTCGCAGCCTAAGAAAATTGAGAAGCCCGCCGTCCGCAACGTCAGCTACCGGCCCATCGCAGCACCTCAACCGGAGTCCGCCAAGCCGGTGCGCGTCTCCGCCGGTGTCATGGCCGGACAGGTCTTTACCCGCGTCAATCCGATCTATCCCCCCGATGCCAAAGCCGCCCATGTGGAAGGGGCAGTCGTTCTCCATGCCGTCATCTCAAAGACCGGAGAAGTACGCGACTTGTACGTCGTCAGCGGCCCCGATGAGCTGCAAGCCAGCGCGCTCGATGCTATCGGGCAATGGATATACAAGCCCTACCTCCTCAACGGCCAGCCGACCGAAGTGGAGACGACCATCACCGTCAACTACAAGCTGGACGATGCTCGAGATTCACAATCGCAGGATGACGAGTCTGCCTCCGGTGTTGTGCCGAGGAAGATCGGCGGCGGCGTCTCTGCGCCGGTGCTCATCTACTCAGCCGAGCCTGAGTACACCGAACAGGCAAAGAAGGACAAGGTCGGCGGCACGGTGCTCGTCAACTTCTGGGTTGATGAACAGGGCATGACCAAGCATGTGCACGTACGCCGTGGAGTGGGCGACGGCCTGGATGAGAAGGCCGTAGAAGCGGTGAAGCAATACAGGTTCAAGCCCGCAATGGAAGGCGGCAAGCCAGTCCTCGTTGAGATGAATAGCGAGGTCAACTTCAAAATCTTTTGAATCCAAAATACTTGCCTAACCTACCAACCCTCTAGCCCCTTGGGAGCTCGCTGGAAACTGTCGTCCTGTGTGAAGAGTGGGAAGCCGGCCTCTATGGCTTTCCATGCTTTCCATATTCTGTCATTTCCGCGGTCTGTAGCCCGGTTTGACGAAGTGGTGGCATCGTTCCGGGCGAGTCACGGGCAATCCGGAAACTATTCAGTAATTCTGTTCCGTAGACATTTGCGCAGGAGTATCTTCAGAAGGCGTCTAATCCTCTTCCGGAGCCGCTCATGAAGAAGCTTATTTTTTCTGCTCTAGCGCTGGTCAGCCTTGCCATACCGATTGCTGTTTGTGCGCAGCAGCCACCGATCATCGACCGTCAGCTCTTCTTTGGCGAAGTACAGATCGCTGGCGCACAGATCTCGCCAGACGGGCAGTACCTATCCTTTCTTAAGCCCTATAAGGGCACGCGAAATATCTGGGTTAAGAAAGCGACTGATCCATTCAGTGCGGCGCGTCCGGTAAGTGCCGAGCCTACGCGGCCTATTCCGGGCTATTTCTGGAGCCGGGATTCCAAGTACGTTCTGTACGTGCAGGATGTGGGCGGTGATGAGAACTTCAATGTCTCTGCCATCGATCCGACACTCGCTGCAGATCCGAAGACAGGCGTGCCGCCAACGCGCGCATTGACAGACCTGAAGGGTGTGCGAACCCTGATATTTGCCGTGCCCAAATCGAAGCCGGACATTCTTTACATCGGTCTGAACGACCGTGACCCGCGCTGGCACGATCTCTATGAATTGCATTTGTCAACGGGCGAGAAAACGTTGGTCCGCAAGAACACGGAGAAGATCGCCGGATGGGAGTTCGACAACGATGGCAACCTGCGGCTGGCGGTCCGCACGAGCCAAGCGGGCGACACGGAGATCCTACGTGTCGACTCAGACGCCTTCAAGCAGATCTACAACTGCACAGTCCTGGAAGGTTGCAGGGTGGCTGGCTTCGACGCGGCTAACAAACAGGTCTACCTGATCACGAACAAGGGATCATTGGACCTGACCGAACTGGATCTGCTTGATCCCACCACTGGCGCGACGACCAAGGTCGAGAGTGACCCGGAGAAGCGGGTCGACCTGGGTAGGGTGCAGAGATCCGACGTCGACTATCGCATGCTCTTCACGCAGTATGAGGACGACCGCGTCCGGTTATATTTCAAGGACAAGGCGTTCGAGAAGGAGTACCACTGGCTGCAAACAAAGCTGCCGGACAAGGAGATCGCATTTGGTGCGCGGTCTAAGGACGAGAACATCTGGATCGTAATTGCGCACAACGACACAGAACCAGGCGAGACCTATGTTTGGAACCGTAAGGCGAAGACGCTTGTCCTGCAGTACCGCATCCGCGAGGAGTTACCGCGAACGACACTCTCAGAACGCAGGCCCTACCATTTCAAGTCGTCCGACGGTCTCGACATCCCGGCTTATCTGACGTTGCCGAAAGGGCTGCCGACCAAAAACCTGCCACTGATCGTCCTGCCGCATGGCGGCCCATGGGGGCGCGATTCGTTCGGTTATGACACCTTTGCCCAGTTCCTGTCCAATCGCGGATACGCGGTATTGCAGCCAAACTTCCGCGCATCGACGGGTTATGGTAAGAAGTTCCTAAACGCTGGCAACGGCGAATGGGGCCGCAAGATGCAGGACGATCTGACCTGGGGGGTGAAGGCACTGGTCGCCGATGGCACAGTGGACCCCAAGCGCGTTGGCATCTTTGGCGTGTCTTATGGCGGTTACGCAACGCTGGCCGGCGTGGCTTTTACTCCGAATGTCTACGCGGCGGCTGTAGCCTATGCTGCTCCGTCGAACCTCATCACGCTGCTCGACGCTATTCCGCCGTACTGGGAGGCAATACGCAAGCAGATGTACACGCGTATGGCTGATCCGGCGACACCTGACGGCAAAGCATTGCTGATTGCCGAGTCTCCGCTAACCCAGGCGAAGGCAATTGTGACACCTCTGATGGTGGTGCAGGGCAAGAACGATCCGCGCGTGAATGTCCGCGAAAGCAACCAGATCGTGGCGGCAGTGCGCGATAATGGAAAACCGGTCGAGTACCTCATTGCTCCTGACGAAGGCCACGGCTTCGCCAGACCCATTAACAATCTGGCGATGGTCGCGGCGTTGGAGAAGTTCATCGCGAAGTATCTCGGCGGCCGCTTCCAGGAAGATGTCTCGTCGGATGTTGAGGCGAAGTTAAAGGAGATCACCGTCGATCCAAAGACGGTCAGTGGGGCTATAACGCCGAATGGAAATCCAGCGGCGCCAACGAAGTAGACGACACTTATGTCAGCAAGGGCCGCCCATATAGTTACGGGCGGCTCTTGCTGGTTTGCATGGTTCCATTCCAGTCCGAAACATCCAAATAGCCGGCCGGGCATTTCTTTGCTCAAAATCGCGCGATCAGGAAGGACTTCATAGCCTCTGAGCCGCGGGGTTGCGTTTGCATTCCCTTTCTCTTCGCAAAAAAAGTGCGCAATGGCGTGTCAAAAAGTGCCCCTCTCATCTCGCTTAGGAGGAGGTTTGGACGGCTTCCCGGCTTCACCAACTGCAAACCTAAATACAGAAAGTCTGACGGCCTCTTCCCTTTCGTGCGCCTGCACAGCCACAGTGGACAACAGTACCCAATGGCGGAGGCCTTCGAGAAAGAGATAACGACCCTCTACGAGGCCCGCGAGCAAGAACACGAGGCGAGGCGCCTGCGAAGTTCTCTTTCTCCCCGAAGGGGCCCGAGGTTATCGAACCTATCTCTCGAGCGATTCCGGAGCTCAACCAAGTACCACGACCGTCCCGGCGCCGCTGACATCGCTTTCTGTGTCGCCGCTTTTGCCAATGGCATGACCGAGACTCGGATTGAACGTGCCCTTGAAGACGACTATCTCTCCCGCGATCCCAGTCCTTCCAAGCGAGCTGCCTACATCCGGAGAACCATAGAGAAGGCGAGGAGATGGGCCGAGCGATGAGCATCGATGTCGCGATTCTCCTTTGTGGTTCTTCCTGCCTGAGCATCAGTGATGGCTCTTTGGACTCTGAGCTGGCTTTTGTTACTCGTACTCGCGCCATGAGGAGGACATTGAACTGTGCGGCTCCCTTTCGGTTTGCCTTTCTATCTGCGTTCAGCGCGCCGCGCTCAAGACACCCCCGCCCTTCGGACGCACGCTCTCCTTCCCAGAATCCGTTGCGCGCCTCGCAAAAGGTGCGGACTCCTGCCCCCAGGCAAGCTGTGGTCCCCTTCCGCAGATTCTATCCAGTCGCCGAGGGAGTGGGTCGCGACGGCACACCCGTTGGGCAAGCATGTACCGCAGACAGCGGACAAACCAAAAGAAGCGGAGCCAAACACCATGTTCAACAAAGTCATTCTCATTGGCCGCCTCGGGCAGAACGCAGAAGCCAAAACCGCTCAGAACAACAAAGAGTACGTCACCCTCAACATCGCAACCCAGGAAAGCTGGAAGAACGAGAAAGGCGAGTACGAAACCCGCACCGAATGGCATCGCGTCTTCGCCTGGAGAAATCTCTCCAAGTTTGCCAAAACCCTCCAGAAGGGGCAGCTCATCACTCTAGAAGGCACTTTGCGGTATCGCGAGGTCGAAGATGAGGTTGAGGGCACCAGGTTCAAGCACCGGATCGCCGAAGTTCACGCCACTAGCATGAAGCGGCTCTCGAAGGTCGAGGCCGCTGATGATCCAGCCGACGGAGCCGGCGACGAATAGTCGCCTGCTTTCAGGTGGATGAGACAGAGAAAGGCTCATCCACCATTTGTTGTCGAGAAAGCGGATTATGAGCGCGCATTCGCGCGCTCTCACTTCCACCGACGGCCGCATCGCAGCGGCCGTAATGATACAACGTACGCACCGTCACGTTATCAGTGCTGAATGCAATCAATGCTGCCATCCAGTGCAACGGAATGCTATCACGTTCGGGCGATGACCGAGGGGAGCAAAGTCTCATCCACGCTGGAGGCGTGCGGGGCCGCGTTTACGGTTCGGTCAGGACGATGTCCGGTTCGAACTCAGGGGAGTAAGGTGCGGTTTGCCGACAACCATCCGGGAATCGTCGGATGCGATACGCCCCCAATGAACGGCGAAATCCCTGTCAGTTCCAACTTGAAACTCGGTTACCACATGGACGAGAAAACCCGCTATACGTCAAAGTGGCCGGAATCGTCTGAAGTCCGGGCAGTCGACTAGTACATCCCGCGCTCGAATTGAACGCAGTGCCGCAACCTATACGGGTGTTACCGTTACCATTGGTCTGCCACGCGCTTGCCAAAGGGCATACACTAGCAGACCCCCGAGAAGATGCCTTGGGCCTGAGAATGTTCATTGATGGTCGCCTGTGGGTTGAGGGAGAGGATCAATATTTAATCGAAGCGCGGCACGACTGTTCCGCGTGGCGACCGGATGGAGTCAAATGGCTGCCGTGAACTTGATTGGCTCGTACAACTACGCGCTTGTGGCGCTTTCGGTGTTGATCGCCATGTTTGCGTCGTACGCTGCTCTGGATCTAGCAGGTCGCATAACGGCCGCTGGCGGTTGGACTCGCGCGGTTTGGCTGCTGGGCGGGGCCGGTGCGATGGGAGCGGGCATTTGGTCCATGCACTACATTGGGATGCTGGCGTTCATCCTACCGGTTTCCGTGGCCTACCATTGGCCGACCGTTCTGCTGTCACTGCTTGCGGCCATTCTCGCTTCGGTCGTTGCCCTGGGCGTGGTAAGCCGACAGAAAATGGGTGCCTCCCGAGCGGTCGCTGGAAGTGTCCTGATGGGTGCGGGTATTGCGAGTATGCATTACATCGGCATGGCCGCGATGCGTTTACCGGCTATATGCCAGTTTAATTCCTCCCTCGTCGTCATGTCCGTCGTGTTCGCGGTTCTGATTTCTTTCGGAGCGCTATGGATTACCTTTCACTTCCGGGATGAGAAAAAGGGGATC
>JAOAPF010000292.1 GCA_025462755.1 Edaphobacter sp. | reverse complement strand
ATGAGGGCGCTTTGGTAGCCCTGTACCATCTGCTCCAGCATAAGGGCGGTGGTAACTCCGGGAAGGTCAGAGCCGCGGGCGGCGGTGGCAAGCGAGAGGCCGAGGCGAATCAGGTCGTGGACGGGGTTGCCGATGACGGTCTGGTCGAGGTCGCGGATCTCGATTTCGACCTTGCCGTCGGCGTTGGCTACGGGGCCGAGGTTCCCGACGTGGCAGTCGCCACAGATCCAGACGGGCGGGCCTTGCGGCAGCTTGTCACCGGAGCCAGCCTCGAGCCACTCGTAGAAGTGGAGGGTGTTGCCGCGGACGTAGGCGTGGGCGGAACGCGCCATTTTGAGCCGGCGACGCTGCTCGAGCACTGCCTGGCGGTCGGTTGGCTTGACTGCAACAGCTTTCTTTCGCATCAACCAGTATTAGCAGAAAATTCACATTGGCGGCGTGGGGCGGACGATGCCCGCGAGATAGCTGGGCGCGGTAACGGCCTTAATCGACTGTGACTAGAGGGAGTGATACGGCGTTACACCGCGTCTTTTACTGCGAGTGCCGCTGCCGGCTTCTTCGCTCGCGTCGTCGTGATGACGATAACGCTGATGAGCACGAACATAGTTCCGAGAACTGTTCGGAGACCGAGAGCTTCGCCACCGATAAAATATCCAAGCAGAACGGCCACGACCGGATTTACGTAGGCGTAGGTGCCTACTTTGGTTGGCGATTCATGATGGATGAGCCAGACGTAGGCGGTGAATCCGATGATGGAACCGGCGATGATCAGGTAGATCAGCGCGAACCACGCTCCGGACGAGACCGTTGATGGATGGAAGTTATGAAATTCTCCGAATGCGGCCGCGGTGACGGTGAGCATGATGCCTCCGGCCAGCATCTGCGCCCCGGAGCTCATGACCTTGGATGGCGGCAGCGGCAGCCTGCGTGCGAGCGCCGTCGCGACGGACCAAGTGATCGATCCGATGATGATGGCTACGGCACCTGGCCTATCGATCGGGGCACCGCCGAGGCTAAGCGAGTGGCTCATCAGTACGGCGACCCCACCAATGCCGATCAGTAGCGCCAGGGCGAGTCGAACGGTGAGTCTCTGGGTTCGCAGGAAGAGAATCTCCGACAGAGCGATAAAGACCGGGATGGTGGCCATTATGACTGCGGCGATGCCCGATGGCACACGCTGTTCGGCCCAGAACAGAAGGCCATAGTCGATGAGGAAGATCAGCAGCGCGAGCAAAAGTACAGACATCCATTGACGACGGGTCGGCGAGGGCTCGCCGCGCGCGATCATCCAGCCAAAGAGAACAAGCCCTGCGACGAGAAACCGCACGGCCGCGAAGAGAAGCGGAGGAACCTCATGGACGCCGACGCGAATGGCGAGAAATGTGGATCCCCAAACGAAATAGATGATCGCAAAGGCCAACAGCGTCTTCCATGCCGGGCGATGTGTTTTGGAGTCCATAGAAGATTTCTAACAGCTCAACCGATTCCTGCCTAATCACTCGCGACTCGCGCATCATCGGTCAGACTTGTACATTTTTTTACCGAATGGTTTTTGCGGGCGACTAACATGATGTGGCCGGAAGGCTAAAAAGGGAAGGCGAAGAAGATACCTGCCGCTATCTGCGTGGCGTGGGAGACAACCAGCGACCTGACCCTGCTCATGGTTCGGCTCCGGAAATCTGCCGCAAACCGTGCGGGGATTCTATCGCAGGGAGATAAGCAATCGAAGTTGATTTTGCGACTTCGCGTTCCTACTGATCGACACTCGTTTGTGCGAGATGTTTTGATGCATCGACACAAAATCAGACAGGTTAACCCAATGAAGGCTTCATTGCTAATCTGCATTGGGCTTGCTTCTACTTTGTATCGGTGCAGAGGTTCAGTCCAGGTATTTGATGAGGATGGCTTCGTTGCCGATTTCGTTATAAATAAGCTCATCAACGGTGCCGCTTGCGAGAAGAAGGCCGTATCCTCCGGCGCGCATCCCCTCTTCTTCGCGGTGCGCGATGTGGGCGGTGGGGTCGGAGGAGGAGTTTGCAGAGGCCGCGTGGCTGAGGGATTCCTGGCGGAAGCCGGCTCCGGGGTCGCGTACACGAAAGACCATCGTCCGGGCGGTGCGAATGGCCGTGACCTCGACGACTTGTTCGGGATTGAACGCGGCTCCGTGTTCCATCGCGTTCAGCAGGATCTCCCGCAGGGCCTGGATGATCTCCTGCTTTGAGTCCTCGGGCAGTTGGGCGCTGAGTTCCTTCGCGAAAGATAAAAGACGCTCGGCGGTGATGATGCGGCAATTGACGCGGAGGGAGACCCAGCCGGGGCGGGCTGAGAGGATCTCGATGTCGTCCCGCCACTGGTTGTCGGACGCTGCGCGAGCGGCCAGGGCTGCGATCTCGTGGGTATCGAAGGGAGGCGTGAAACAGGCGAAGACGCGGGCCCGGAGGGCGGCGATGACTTCGTTCGGGGTGCTGTGATGGGCGAGGACGATGCACTTCACGCCGGGCCGGATGGAGCGCATCTCTTCGAGCAATGCCAGGCTTTCCTCGATAGCGCGGTCGGCACTGGTGATAACGACGCCGAAGGATCGGACGCGCAATCGCTGCAGGGCGTCGGCGTGGCCGGCGGAATATTCCATGGGCAAGCTGGCGGCGCACAAAGCATCGCCAACCTCGCGGCTAACCGGAATGTGGCTTCCGATGATGAGAACTCGGCTCATGGTGTGCTCCGAGATTACTGGGACGAGTTGATTTTAGACCATTAGCGGTTAGGAGGCTTCGTTCAGTGACGGCTGGCCGTTTAAGACTCTGGGCCGAGTTAACGTTCGGTTAAATCAAAGGGGCGTTATAGGCCAAGGGCGTCGAGGGCGGCTTTGGTTTTGTCATAGAGCATTTTGGTTTCGGCGTGTTGTTTGCGGAGGCCGTCGATGATGGGTGCGGGGGCCTTGGCCATGAAGGCTTCGTTGTTGAGTTGGCGTTCGGCTGCGGTGAGGCCCTTCTCGTATTTGGCGAGGTCTTTGGTTAGGCGTTCGCGTTCGGCGGCTACGTCGATGTGGCGTTCGTAGATGACAGCTACGTCGAAGTCGGGGGTGGAGCGGGCGTTGCTGCCGGAGAGAGGTTCGCTTGCGAACTCCACCGACTGGACGCGGGCCATGCGGGAGAGCATGTCCTGATTTGCGTCGGCGAGCGCGACGATGCGGTTGTTGGCGTGGAGTTGGATAGGGGTTGATTCTTTTTCGGGGACGCCGAGTTCTTTGCGCAGGGCGCGGACCGTGACGATCAAGTCCTGGATGGTCTTCATGGCGCTTGCTGCGATGGGGTCGGCGGGAAAATCGGCCGCCTGCGGGTAGCGCGTGAGGGCGATGGACTTTGCTGGAGTGGCGTCGTTGTAGAGCGCGTGCCAGATCTCTTCGGTGATGAAGGGCATGAAGGGTGAGAGCAGGCGCAGGGCGGACTCGAAGACTCCGGTAAGCGTGGTGAGCGCGGCCGCGGTTGCGGCTTTGTCCGCACCTTCGTCGAAGTTGAGGCGGAGTTTGACAATTTCGAGGTACCAGTCGCAGAGGTCGCCCCAGAAGAACTGGTAGATGG
Source organism: Edaphobacter sp. (assembly GCA_025462755.1). Taxonomy (GTDB): domain Bacteria; phylum Acidobacteriota; class Terriglobia; order Terriglobales; family Acidobacteriaceae; genus Edaphobacter. Next base: position 768 of record JAOAPF010000292.1, on the reverse strand, counting down.
TGTTGGCGGCTTCGTCGAAGCGATAGTCTGTGAGCGCGCGGTCGACGGACGTGCAGGTTTCGGAGAGGCGGGTTAATATCCAGCGGATTTCCAGGGGCGATTGATCGAAGTTGCCTTCTTCGTCTGCAGTAGCGCGTGCGGCTTCTCCTTCCGGGGTTGAGGATGCGATTATTTCGGCTAGTTTTCCGGTAATGCTGTGTTCGATAGCTATGGGGTCGATGGAGGAAGATGGTCGAGCTTTGCTCGATACCCCACCCTTCGCAAACTGCGCGAAGGATGGGGCACCCGGTATCTGTGGCGCTCCAACCCAGGCATCAGAAGCGATGCCTGGGGCACCCGGATTTGTGGCTGTTTTGAGGCTGGTCAGATCAATGGTTATGCCGGCTTCTTTGGCGCGGTCGATGTTCATGAAGAGGAAGCGGGCGGCGTTCCAGATTTTGTTGGCGAAGGCGCGGTAGCCTTCGGTGCGGGCTTCGGAGAAGGCGATGTCGGTGCCGGGGGAGGCCATGCTGGCGAGAGTGAAACGCACGGCGTCGGTGCCGAAGCGCTCGATGATGTCGATGGGGTTGATGACGTTGCCCTTGGTCTTGGACATCTTCTCGCGGTTGGCGTCGCGGACGAGGCCGTGGATGTAGACCTCTTTGAAGGGGACTGCGTCTGCCAACTGGCGCTTGCTGCCGTCGGGCATGGGGACGTCGAGCATGATGTGGCAGCCGAGCATAATCATGCGGGCGACCCAGAAGAAGAGGATGTCGAAGCCGGTGACGA
>JAOAPF010000264.1 GCA_025462755.1 Edaphobacter sp. | reverse complement strand
CTTGGCGACCCAGCGCTGGGCGGCTTCGCGCAGCATGATGGCCTGCGGATCGAACCAGCGGCCCTGGTAGAGGAGGCGGCCGAGCTTGCGGCCGTTTTCGCGGTACTGCTCGATGGTGTCTTCGTTGTGGATGCCTGTGATGAGGCGCTCGTAGGCGATGAACAGAAGAGCGAGGCCGGGGGACTCGTAGATGCCGCGGCTCTTTGCCTCGATGATGCGGTTTTCGATCTGGTCGCTCATGCCGAGGCCGTGGCGGCCACCGATGTTGTTGGCTTCGAGCATGAGGACTACAGGGTCTGGATAGTCCTTGCCGTTGAGCGCTACGGGGAAGCCTTCTTCAAAGCGGACGGTGATCTCTTCGGATTTGATCGCGACGTCGTCGCGCCAGAAGGCGGTGCCCATGATGGGGGCGACGATCTTCATGCTGGTGGTGAGGAGTTCGAGGTCCTTGGCTTCGTGGGTTGCGCCGAGGATGTTGGAGTCTGTCGAGTAGGCCTTCTCGGAGGACATCTTGTAGGCGAAGCCGGACTTCTGCATGAAGGCTGACATCTCGGCACGACCGCCGAGCTCGTCGATGAAGTCCGGGTCGAGCCAAGGCTTGTAAACGTGCAAGTCCGGGTTGACGAGCAGGCCGTAGCGATAGAAGCGCTCGATGTCATTGCCTTTGAAGGTCGAGCCGTCGCCCCAGATGTTGACGTCGTCTTCCTTCATGGCGGTGACCAGCATCGTGCCGGTGACCGCACGGCCTATGGGTGTCGTGTTGAAGTAAGTGACGCCGGCGGTGGTGATGTGGAATGCGCCGGACTGGAGGGCCGCGATGCCTTCGCGAACGAGCGGGCCGCGGCAGTCGATGAGGCGGGCCTTTTCAGCGCCGTATTCGAGCGCTTTGCGCGGGATCTCGTCGTAGTCGGATTCGTCAGGCTGACCGAGGTTGGCGGTGTAGGCGTACGGGAGAGCACCTTTCTGTTTCATCCAGTGAAGCGCGGCGCTGGTGTCCAGCCCGCCGGAAAAGGCAATGCCAACCTTTTGACCGAGGGGCAGGGTTTCGAGGATTACGGACATGTGATGCAGACCTCAATGGTTGAGCAGACGGCTGAAAGACTAGGCGGTAGTGCGCTTGCGCGCCTGAGTTCCGCGGCCGCGGCTGTTGGAGATTCGCTTTGCTCCTCCCAGGAGCATGAGCAGGAGAGCTTTTTGCGCGTGCATGCGGTTTTCGGCCTGATCGAAGACCACGGATTGTGGACCGTCGAGAACGGCGTCGGTGACTTCGGCGTTGCGATGCGCGGGGAGGCAATGCATGAAGACGGCGTCCTGTTGAGCATGCGCCATCAGGGCTTCGTTGACTTGGTAGGGCTTGAAGATCGGCGCGCGCTTGGTGGCCTCGTGCTCGAATCCCATGCTGGTGCAGACGTCGGTGTAGATGGCGTCGGCGCCGGTGACTGCTTTGATGGGGTCATGCAGGAGCGTGATACTGCCGCCAGTGGTTTCGGCAATCTCGATGGCCTTGTGGATGATCTCGAGTTTGGGGCCGAAGCCTTTGGGCGAAGCCACGCTGCAGTGAGCGCCGAGCTGGGCCGCTGTGAGCATAAGGGAGTGGCAGACATTGTTGCCGTCGCCGACATAAGCAAAGTGGAGACCTGCCGCGGAGCCAAAGCGCTCTTCGAGGGTGAAGAAGTCGGCGATGGCCTGGCAGGGGTGCTCGAAGTCTGAGAGTGCGTTGATGATGGGAACTTTGGAGCACGCCGCCATCTCGGTGATGGTATCGTGCGCGTAGGTGCGCAGGACGATGATGTTCATCCAGCGCTCGACGTTGTGGGCCATGTCGGCGAGGGACTCGCGCTCGCCTAGTGGAGATTGGGTCTGGTCGACGAAGATGGCGTTGCCGCCGAGGGTGTTGATGGCGGCCTCGAAGGTAAGGCGCGTGCGGAGAGAGGCCTTCTCGAAGAACATGACCATCTGCTTAGCGTCGAGCGCGTGGCGGAAGTCTTCGGGATGATTCTTTACGGCGTGGGCGAGCTCCATGATGGCGGCCATCTCCTGCACGGTCAGGTCGGCGATCGAGCAGAGGTCGCGCCCCGTAAGCCTCTTCGAAGCTTCGCTGAAGGCGGTGTCGGATTGGATGCCGAGAGTTGCGGTCGGCTTGCCCGATGTGAGGTCGTCGCCGGCGATCTCGGTCGTCTTTGTGTTCATTATTACGGTTTTGCTACCCATGGGATTGCTCTCCTGCCGGCGCTGCGCCGGCGTATGCTGCACTGACGATCTCGTCGAGTGCTTTGATGGCAGTTTCGACGTGTTTGCGCTCGAGAATGAAAGGCGGAAGAAAACGAAGGACCGTCTCGTTGGTGCGGTTGACGATGATGTGGCGATCCATAAGCTGGGCAGCCACGCTTTTCGCCAAATCTGCCGAGCTGAGTTCGGCGCCCAGCATCAGCCCGATGCCTCGAACGTCCACGATACAGTCGTGGCGCGCCGCGAGCTTTGAAAGCTCTTCGTGGAAGAAATCGCCGACGTCGTGTATGTGCTTGAGGAGGTCGTCTCGTTTGATGGTGTCGATGACGGCGATTGCCACGGCACATGCCAGAGGGCCGCCGCCAAAGGTCGTGCCGTGCATGCCGGGGGTGATGGCTTCGGCTGCAGCGTTCGTGCAGAGCATCGCGCCCATGGGGATGCCGTTCGCAATCGGTTTGGCGATGGTGGTGACGTCGGGAAGGATGCCATAGTGCTGGTAGGCGAACCATTTGCCGGTCCGGCCGAGGCCGCTTTGGATCTCGTCCGCGAGTAGGAGAGCGCCAGTGGAGTCACACAGCTTGCGCGCGGTGGCGAAGAACTCTCGCGAAATGGGATGGATGCCGCCCTCGCCCTGGACGGGCTCTATGCAGATAGCGCAGATGTCGTCTGAGAACTTTGCGCGGAGGTCGTCTACGTCGTTGAACCGGACGAATTCGACGCCGGGCATTACGGGTTCAAAAGGTTTGCGATATTTTTCTTTGTGCGTGGTCGCGACTGCGCCCATAGAGCGGCCGTGGAAGCTGTGTTCGAGGGCGAGAAACTTCGTGCCGATGTTGCGGCCTGCGGCTCGGAGACGACCGGCGCTTGCGCGGGAGAGCTTAAGAGCTGCCTCCCAGGCTTCTGTCCCACTGTTACATAAAAATACGCGGTCGAGACCGCTGATCTCCGTCAGACGGAGGGCGAGTTCGGCGGTGTGCTCGTGGAAGAAGAGGTTCGAGGTGTGGACGAGGCGAGTGCTTTGACGGGTGATCGCTTCTACGACGGCGGGGTGGGAGTAGCCAAGCGCAGATACCCCGATGCCGCTGAGGAGATCGAGGTAGTCCTGGCCGTTTTCGTCGCGGAGATACACGCCTTGTCCGCTAACAAACAGGTAAGGGTTGCGCTCATACGTCTGGATAAGCAACTTGCTCTCCGCCGCCTGGACAGATGGTAATTTCATGCGACCATGACCTCCGTTCCATCGTTGACCCGGGTTGAGACGAGGTCGGGCAAGAGCCAGGCCGCCTCCGCGGGAAGAATGCGTACGCGCTTAACTCCGTGTGTGAGGGCGTCCCGGCAGGCGTTTAGTTTTGGCAACATGCCGCCGGAGACAACCTGCGCTTTTTCCATGGCTGGTATTTGAGCGAGGGTGAGCCAGCGCATTACGTTGCCGTCGGCGCCCTTGACGCCGGGGACGTCGGTGAGGAAGACGAGAGTGTCGGCTTTGGTGCCGATCGCGCAGGCGGCTGCCATCTCGTCAGCGTTGATGTTGTAGTACTCGCCGTCGAAGCCGAGGGCAATAGATGAGATGACGGGGACCGCTCCCATGGTCCAGATGGCTTCAAGCCAGCGAGGGTCGGTTGCGGCAATCTCGCCCACAAAGCCGAGGTCGGGGTTAGTCTTTTTCTTGCGGGCGCGGAAGACATGGCCGTCTCCGCCGGAAAGGCCGACTGCAGCTTGTCCGTGCGAACCAATCGCGGCGACCAGCGACTTGTTCACCCGGCCTGCGAGAACCATTAGAGCGGCATCGCGCGTCTCGGCGTCGGTGATGCGAAGTCCCGAGATGAACTCGCTCTTCTTGCCCATCTGAGCAAGGGTTCGGGTCAACTGCACACCTCCGCCGTGGACGACTGCAACCTGGTTCCCGTCGGCGACGAGATCGGCGATGGCCTTTCCGGACGCGTGGAGAATCTTCTTGTCCTCAAGGGCGGCACCGCCTAATTTGACGACGAATCTCACAGCAAGCCCTCCTCTTCCTTCCATCCACACATTAGATTCATGTTTTGCACTGCCTGACCTGCTGCGCCCTTCAAGAGATTGTCGAGACACGAGACCATCACCAGGCGTTTGCCTTCAGCAGCAAGTGCAAAGCCAAGGTCGCAAAAGTTGGTGCGGACGACGTTTTGGATTTCAGGCAACTGCGGAGAGGCGTGTAGCCGTACCATTGGACTGTCTTGATAAAACTGCCGCAGAACTGCGGTAATCGCGGCGACATCCGTCGCATGCTTTAGCCGAAGGTAGATGGTGGACAAGATCCCACGCGGTATCGGTAATAGATGTGGGGTGAACTGAATCTGATCTGCTGCCAGATGGAGTTGTTCGAGCAGTTCTCCGGTGTGACGATGACCAAAGACGGCGTACGCCGAGAGATTGTCGGCGGCATGCATGAAGTGGGTCTTCGCCGTCGCAGTTTTTCCGGCTCCGCTTACTCCCGACTTTGCGTCGCAGATAATGCCGTGTTGAACATCTACCAAGCCAGCCTGAAGCAACGGCGCAAGTGCGAGGATGATCGAAGTGGCATAGCATCCGGGATTGGCAACGAGGCGGGCGCGCCTAATCTCGTCGCGATGCAGTTCGGGGCAACCGTAGACTGCTTCGGACTGCAATTCTGCGGCAAGCTCGGGGTTGGCATCTTTCAGACGGTAGACGGCCCGATTGACGTTTTCTTGCAGACGCCAGGCGCCACTGAGATCAATGACTTTGATGCCCCGGTCGATTGCCTCAGGAACCCACTCGCGAGATTGTTCGTGCGGCGTTGCCAAAAACAATACCTCAATGCCGGAGTCAACGATCCGTTTCCAGCTGAACGGCAAGACTTCGTTGGCCTGATGATCTCCTGGCGTTGCGAGTTGCGGGTGAAGGTCTTCGAGATATGTGGACAGTCCTACCTCTGCCTCGCCGGCACGGCCGAGGAATGTTGGCGCAGCAGCATTCAGTCTCGGATGGCGCAGCAGCAGACGCGCGAGTTCGCCGCCGGCGTAGCCGCTGACGCCTGCTATGGCGATGCGGGGTGCTCTTGCCGGGGCGTCGCTGCTCCGGGAATCGGCTCGATCAATCGAGTTAATTATTATTGAGTTAGCCAAGATATCCTTCGATTCGGGTCTTCAACAGATTTGCCTGTTTCTCATCGGGGCAGATAATAAGGACAGTGTCATCTCCTGCGATGGTGCCAACAACCTCAGGCCAGTCTTCGTAGTCGATTCCGGCTGCGATTGGTTGAGCGCTTCCGGTCGTTGTCACAAGAACCAGGAGATTCATCGCTTGTCGCACTTCAAGACCAAAGCTTTCCAGAACTTCACGTATTCCGGGTAAGTCGTCTTCGTCGCCGTCCGATCCTGCGGGAAGCGAGTAGCCTTCAGGCCCTTTGTTCAACCGCAGCTCATGGATGTCGCGGGACAACGTCGCCTGAGTTACATGAAACCCGCGCCCTGCCAGCTTTCGACGTAGTTCGTCCTGACTGGTGACTGCGGTTTTTACCAGCAGCTCCTGAATCACGGCATGACGTTGTTGTTTCACTCAGTTGTTTTTACCTGTTCTATAGGTCTTACGTCGTCACAGCAGCTTGAAACTAAATCGGTAAACCTGGGTTGTCATGTATAAGTATACATTATTTGTGTATATTTATACATAGAGATTCGATTAGCCTCAAACCAAACGATAAAACACTCTCCAAAAGGAAGGTGTCGTCCCGAGCATTCGTGGCTCCGCACGACGTATAGTGAAGCATGGAACAGTCCGTTGCATCTACACTGACGCGAACCTCCGAAGGGGTTTCTGTGTCCTCGGGAGTTTCTCCGTCTCTGATCGATGAGCGCTTTGATCACGATTCCTGTGGCGTGGGATTTGTTGCCTCGGTAGACGGTACCCCTTCTCATGAGATTCTGCAGCAGGCGTTGACGGCTCTGAGTCGGCTGGCCCATCGTGGCGCTACTGCTGCGGACGGAAAAAGCAGCGACGGTGTCGGCGTCATGACGGCAATTCCGCGGACTTTACTGGCCAAGGCTCTTAATCTTGCAATCGAGGAGAGGCAGTTGCTTGGCGTTGGCATGGTGCTGCTCCCCGTGGAGGAGACTCGTGCGGAGGCGCTAATCGAGCGCTGCCTGGTCTCTCATGATTTTAAGGTGTTGTGCTGGCGGGACGTTCCGGTTTGCACGGAGTGGCTCGGAGAGATGGCGCTTGGCACGATGCCGACGATCCGGCAGGTGCTGATGGTTGACTCGGGCGAGGGCGAGCCAGAGACGATGGAGCGGCGGCTTTACCTTGCGAGAAAGCAGTTCGAGCGGGCGCACGCGCAGGGCCACGTGACAGGGTATATCTGTTCGTTGTCATCGCAGACGATTGTTTATAAGGCGATGTGTACGGGTGAGTTTCTACCTAACTTCTTTCCGGATCTGGCATCGGACGATTACGTGACGCCATTTGCGATCTTTCATCAGCGCTATGCGACAAATACTTCGCCCACCTGGCATCGTGTGCAGCCGGGAAGGAAGCTTGGACATAACGGTGAGATCAATACAGTGTGGGGGAATCGAGCACGCATGGCGGCTCGGGACTCGACGCTGCCGGTGGAGTGCAAGCCGGTTTTGACTCAGGGGGGAACAGACTCTACGAGTGTGGATGAGGCAGTTGAGTTGTTATCGCAGAACGGAAGAACATTGGCGGAATCGATTCGCATGTTGCTTCCACCTGCAACGGATGGGCATCACGCCTCTTCGTTTCTGCGATACCACACAGACTGCGCTGAGCCCTGGGACGGACCGGCGGCGATCTCTTTCAGCGATGGTCAGGTGGTCGGCGCTGTGCTGGATCGAAACGGACTTCGGCCATGCCGTTTTGCGATGACGCGAGCAGGACTGGTTGTCGCCGGGTCGGAAGCGGGTCTGGTTGATCTTGATCCCGAAGAGGTCATCCATAGCGGGAGGCTTGGCCCGGGACAGATGCTCGTCGTCGATCTTGTCAACCACAAGGTCTATGAGGATGAGGCGTTGTTGGAACTGTTCGATGCTGGGGCGACCTATGCGACGCTCGTTGAGGACACTCCCCTCGTCTCCGTGGCGACTTCTGACGTGGATACTGCTGCGCTCGCCGCTGTGCAAAGAGGCTTCGGCTACACGCGGGAAGACGTCAAGATGATCCTGCAACCGATGGCGACGGAGGGCAAGGATGCAGTGTGGTCGATGGGTGACGACACTCCGTTGGCCTTTCTCGCACGGTCGCCGCGGCCTGTCTACGCCTATTTTCGGCAACGCTTTGCCCAGGTGACGAATCCGCCCATCGATTCGTTGCGCGAGTCCTGCGTGGTGTCATTGCACACGCGGCTTGGACCGTGGCCTCATCTGCTGGATAAGAACGCGCCGCTGCCTGGTGTCTCGCTGCCTTCGCCGTTCTTATCGCTGGGACAGGTTGAGGCTTTGCGACGAGGCGAGCATCCACACAAAGCGGAGTTGAATCTGGCTGAACTTGCGGCCGTATTCGGCGTAGATAAATCGCTCACACAGGGGCTGGACGAGCTTTGTATGCAGGCCATCAAGCTAGTCCGCAACGGGGCGAGGATACTGTTGCTCTCGGATCGCATCGCTAGTGTGGAAATGCTTCCGATTCCGATGGCGATGGCTACTGGAGCGGTGCACCAAGCTTTGGTGGATGCTGGACTGCGTACGCTTGCGGGACTTGCCGTTGAGGCGGGCGATTGCCGGGACATTCATCATGCGGCAGTTCTGATCGGATACGGCGCCGGCGCTGTGTGTCCGTGGCTTGCATTGGAGACCGGAAGGAGTCTTGCGCCTGCCGACACGGATCCGGTGGAAGCGGAGCGCAAGATGCTGAAGTCGCTCGACGCTGGTTTGGCCAAGGTGATGTCGAAGATGGGAATCTCTGTCGTCGACAGCTATCGCGGGGCGCACCTCTTCGACATACTCGGGCTGCATTCGAGTGTGGTGGCACGGTGCTTCGTCGATACGCCTGCACCGCTCTCGGGGATTGGGTTTGCGGAGCTCGAGCGCCATCTTCGGCAGACGTGGGCACCGAATGATACGAACGCTTCGGCGTCGGCCGAACTGCCGGACTATGGGTGGGTGCGATTCCGTAAGGCGGATGTGTCGGAGCCGCATGTTTGGCAGCCACCTACGGTGAAGGCGTTGCAATCTGTTGTGGGGAGTGCACGGAATGTGCCGCAGCCAACCGATGCTGCCAATGCGTTTGCGATGTATACACGGGATGTCATTGCGCGTGATCCTGCAGTGCTGCGCGATCTGCTGGAGATTCGTCCAGCTGGTCCCGAGCTTGGCTTGAGTGAGGTTGAGAAGCCGGCGAGTCTGTGCAAGCGGTTTGTGGCAAGCGCCATGTCTCTGGGGTCTTTGAGCCCGGAGGCTCATCAGACGATTACGGCTGCGATGAATATGCTCGGTGGCCGGTCGAACACGGGTGAGGGTGGGGAGGATTCGGCGGTGTATCGGGTGCAGCGTGTTGGCGCGCAGCAGGTGGACTCTGGTGACGGGATGAGCCGGCTGGCCCGGTCGGCCGGTGGTACTGCGCTGGCGGAGCCGGTGGTGGTTCAGGCGCCGGCGGTCCATGTTTCGCTGAATAACAAGGTCAAGCAGGTTGCGTCGGGGCGGTTTGGTGTGACTGCGGAGTATCTGGTGCATGCGGAGGAGATTGAGATTAAGGTGGCCCAGGGGGCGAAGCCTGGGGAGGGTGGGCAGCTGCCGGGGCATAAGGTGAGTGGGTTGATTGCACGGCTTCGTCATGCGCAGCCGGGTGTTTCGTTGATCTCGCCGCCGCCGCATCATGACATCTACTCGATCGAGGACCTGGCGCAGTTGATCTACGACTTGAAGCGGGTGAATCCGAAGGCTGCGGTTGGTGTGAAGCTGGTGTCTGGTTGCGGCGTGGGGACGGTTGCGGCTGGTGTGGCGAAGGCGTATGCGGATTTCATTGTGATTGCCGGGAACACGGGGGGTACGGGTGCGGCGGCGTTGTCGAGCATCAAGTATGCGGGCAATCCGTGGGAGCTGGGTCTGGCCGAGGCGCAGCAGGTTCTGATGCAGAGTGGCATGCGTGGGCGGGTGCGGCTGCGGACCGATGGCGGCCTGGCGACGGCGCATGACGTCCTGATTGCGGCGCTGCTGGGTGCGGATGAGTATGCGTTTGGGACGGCGGTGCTGGTGACGCTGGGTTGCGATATGGCGCGGCAGTGTCATCTGAATACCTGTCCGACGGGGATTGCGACACAGAAGCCGGAGTTGCGGGCGAAGTTTCGCGGCAAGCCGGAGCATGTTGTCCGGTTCTTCGAACAGCTTGCGGGTGATTTGCAGCATCTGCTGGCGCGATATGGGCTGCCTTCGATCGAGGCGGCGGTGGGGCGTTCGGATCTGCTGGAGCAGGTTAAGTTCGACGGCAATCTGGATCTTCAGCCGATGTTGGCGAAGGTTTCCGAGGTACCGGGGCGTTGGATGGGGATTCGGAACAATCAGCCGATTGCGGTGCCGCCGCTGGATGAGGCGTGGGTGGTGTCGGCGATGGCGGCGGTTGAGGCTGGGTTGCCGTTTGTGGTGGAGTCAAAGATTGAGAATCGTGACCGCGCGGGCGGTGCTCGGTTGGCGGGCGAGCTGGCTTTGCTGAGGGCGCAGGGTGATCTGCCGGCGGATGTGACCTTCACCCTGAATGGAGTTGCAGGCCAGTCCTTCGGTGCGTTTACGGTGGAGGGGATGAAGCTGGTGCTCGATGGGCAGGCGAACGATTTTGTGGGAAAGGGATTGTCTGGTGGCGAGCTGGTGATTCGGGCTCGTGGACTGGCGGCGAAGGACAGCGGTCAGCATGTGATTCTGGGCAATGTTGCGTTGTATGGCGCTACCGCTGGGAAGCTCTTTGCCGCCGGGCGGGCGGGGGAGCGGTTTGCGGTGCGGAACTCCGGGGCGATTGCGGTTGTTGAGGGCGTTGGCGACCATGGGTGTG
>JAOAPF010000253.1 GCA_025462755.1 Edaphobacter sp. | reverse complement strand
GCATTTCGACCCTGGCATTTGTCGGCTGCTCGCTCTCCTCGCCGGAGATTTCATATGTGTAGATCACCGTGTACTCGCCGTTCACGTCGGCGGCGAAGCGCCACGTCTTCAGGTTCTCGACCGTCACCGTCTCCAAGAACCGCCGCCCGGACGGATCGAGCTCCTTGCAGGATCGGAGGAGCAGCCGCCGGTGCGGTAGTTTGCCCGCACGCAGGAACAGCCAAGAGGAGACCGAAGACGACGAGTTGATTGCCCACTCTCACGGCTTCGGCTGTTTGCTCGCCTTTACATCAGAGGCTGAGAAGATCACAAAGCGATACTTGAACATTCGAGTGGGATGGACGAAACCAGATGTCCCCACGATCTTGCCTGATGTGTCATGAAGGAAGCCCAGTTGATCCTTAGTGGTACCGGCTGGGTGCTTACGCCAGACCGAGTGAGTCGTTTCTTGATTGAGTCTGAGCACCACATTATCTTGGATGAGCCAATAGCAATCGCGTGGGACAACGATTTCGCTCCGGGCTATGACGGGATGCGCAACTTCATGGAACACTTTTGGGTAGTCAAGGGATCACGGGTGTATCCGCCGGTGCCGCACATCACGCTCAATATCTCCCAAGACCTCGCAGCGAACTCTGGCCAGTTCCTTGAACGTGTCCAGCATTAGACGTGTCAACCTCACAGCGCAATGTTAGAAACCGATTCGCGCCAAATCGCTCTTCGATAAAGATAAGTGCTCTCCCCACTGAAATACTTGGGCTGACATCGGGACCTTGTCTGGTCTCATGATCTCGCTGCGTTCTCCCTGGAAAGAGAAATACCCCCTCTGGACACCCCTAAAGAGAAAAGAAAAAGCTTGTAAAGCGAGAGAGAATCTCTGCGGGCCCGTTCGAGTCTGTTACGAGACTGCCGGGGACCAATGGGCGTCTGACGGCGAAGCGTCAGATAATCGGAATTGCGGCCACTTTTCGGCTGAGCAGAACCATGTCGTCACCTGACCTCGATAGCAAATTCAAAGGTATCTGGCTGCGAGCGTTGAATGAGCCTTCGCTCGAGAACCTAACGCCTGAACTCATAGTGGAATGGGCAAACAGCAAGGGACTAGCGAATCCGGTAGCAACCGCACGCGGCGTTGGCGCCTTCCACCCGACGCCGAGCATCGTATTGGAGGTTGACGGCGGAAAGGCTTGCTTTCCCAAAATTGGCGCATTCGGGGATTCATCGTGGGACGCCCGGCGCAGGGCAAAAGAGGATGAAGCGCTCCTATGGAAAAAGGTGGAGTGGTTTGCTCCGCTCTGGCTGCCGATGGGCAAGATACACGAGATGTTGGCTGCCGTTAGGCACTGTACGAACGAGAGAGCCGTAGAGCTTTTCGATTATCACACATCGACGCTCTATACGCTGGCCTTCAAGGCAGTATGTATCGCGCAGATTATGCCTCTTGCTCGAAGTCTCCAGGAAATTGTCCCCTTAGCGCGGGAGGCCTATCTTGGCTTCTACAGCGGATACAAAGCGTCCAGTATCGCTGCGCTCATTCCGGCGATTGAAGGGAGTTTGACGAGAATCGTTGCGGACCTGAGCCCAGACGCACCCGCTCCGGACAAGATCGATCACGCCGTCAACCGTGCCATCCGAACTGCGGCTGATCTCCACTTCGAGGGGATGTGGGTTCCGAGCGAATACAAAACCGTCGAATATCTTTTTGGACAGGACGAACGTGTATTTGCCTTTGAGACCTTTCGCCGTTGGCTCAAGGACTTCTTCTTCTGCAATACAGACTCCTATCAGGGGCTGACATGGCTTAACAGGCACATGTTTGCACATGGAACGGCCTCCTCCTGGCAGCAGCAGACCAATTTGAGCCGGTTGTTAGTTGCACTCACTACTCTGGCCGCAATCGAATCCTGGTACGACGCAAGCCACTCTGTGTCATTCGGCCTGCCCGGCATGAACGACGACAGTAAGCTGCTCTGGCAGCAGGCGCTTTTCCAAGCTGATGCCCAAATGAGGCTCAAGATTATCAAACAAGACCTTTACCAGAAACATGGGCGGTTGGTTCCAGAGATGCCAACCGATAATGGCGTTACACTTCGCAGTGCCATTCTTTCAGAAGAGTGCATGCGCGATTTGGTTCGGCCACTGCGCGATGCCGGCTGGAGTGTCGAAGTAAGCGAACGCGATGAGAAGGCACTCTACATGAAGGTAATAGCCTCTCACGAGGAGAGGCGTCTCAACATGGCTCTGCTATACAGTTGCGCGACCTACAACGGCATCTATCGAATGCTCGCCGAGAAATGCGACGCGATCCTTTATCGGGTGCCCCATACCATCAGGAATCATTCGCCCATGGCATTTCTGTGCATGTCGGTCCCGTCTTGGGGTGGCAACCTCCACGTGCACAGTAGTACGAATGGGAATTTAAAATTGACCTTATTTGTTTGGAGGGGTGGGCTGCGAACCGAACAATACCTCCCCTGTATCGGCGTTGTAGATTTGCAGACTGTCAGAGATTTTCAGGTCAAGAATGTCCAACAATTCTCCCCGCGCGCTCGCCTTCATTGATAGGGTGCCTTCAAAGATTTTTCCGTGCTTGGGAGTAGAGATCAAAATCTGATGCTGTCCGTCTTTTGTCCGTGTGCTATGTGCCCGGAAAACCGGTTCTTGCCTGCCTTGAAATCTTTCTCCTCTGCGTCTGTCAGCCCTAAAGCATCAACGTCCACTGCCGATGCTTGATTGCGTCCACTCAAATCGTCTCGTGCGTCATAGCGCCCAAAGAATGTCGGATCAGAGGAAGTCTTTGGAACCAGTGAGAAAAGCCTCAATAGCTTTGAGGGAGTTGCTACCGCGCTAGCTTCCACGCTAAGTTCATAATTCGGATGGCAGAAGCTCACCTCGATCTCAATTCCATGGGCGCTGTTCGGCCATATTTGCAGACGTTGTGCCTTACCCTTACCCATAGCGCCCTCCGGCATGAGTATAAATATCGCTGCGGCGACGCCCTGTGACGGTCTCATTTATAGTGTGTGGGGTATCCGATGGCACAGAATACATTCACTTTGGCGTGGATTCTTCCGTATGTTCGGCAGGCGCTGAAGCAGACGATCAATTTTGAATTTCGGACGTATGCAAACGCCCTCTTTGCCCAACTGGAAAAAGCACAAGTGGATGGCGTCTTCCGCTTCCAGCCAGGCGCTTATTCTGGAGGGCAAATTTATCGGTATGAAGCGATGCCGTCCGAGTTGCGTGCCCTCGTCTCGGAAGCATTCTTCCACCTGTTTCATAAGGGATATATTGCACCCGCGGCCCCGGACTCCGCTCTGAACCCACCGCATTTGCACATGTTCAATGTGACCCAGCGCGGCCGGGCGTGGTTCCAGGGAAAAGAACCGCTCCCGGAAGACGCCGAGCAATACATGAAGTTCCTGCGTGGACGGGTTGCTGCGCTCGACCCGATCATTGAGCAATACGTCATTGAAGCTCTGACTGCCTTTGATCGAGACGCATACTTCGCGTCTGCCGTGATGCTGGGAGCCGCCTCGGAAAAAGAACTGTATCTCCTCGCAGAAGCGGTTGTCTTGGCATTGAAAGACCCGAAAAAGCAGATCAAATTGAAGGGCCTGTTGGATCGTCGAAAGCTACTGGAACTCTTCGAGACCGTGAGAGATACGATCGACCAAGCCGTTGCCGCGAAGCTAATTCCGTACACCGATTCGGAAGGATCGACGACCCACTTGATGTCGCTGTACGAAGCCATCCGGGTGCAAAGGAATGATGCTGTGCATCCGATGAATGCCGTCGTCTCGGAAGATTCCGTCAGGCTGTTGCTGCAATCGTTCCCCTATGCACTCTCGAAGAGTGAAGAGTTGCGGGTTTGGCTTGCAGCCAATCCAGGCAGCATTTGACGTTCCTCAGACCTTTAATGTAGCCGCTTGCTCAGCGTACTCAAGTTGTGTTCCAGGTCCGCGTACAGAGGTTGGAGGGTTTCTTCTTTGTGCTCGATCTGCTGCAAGACCTCGCGCGGCAAGGACTGGTCCAAGAAGCGATTCCATATCTCCACGAACTCCACCAATGCCGCGTAGTGACGTATGGTGGATGGTTCCGCAAGCCACATACCGTCCGTAAAAATGACGAGCATCTTGCGGTAGAGGGGAACGATCTCTTCAGTCAGTTGCCGGTTGTTATAGTCTTGCAATTTGTCGTAGGCCGGGCTGTCGCGCTCGCTGATTTCCTTTTTGAGCATGGGATCTTCAATGCCCGCGAACTTTGCGGGCCAGGCGGCACCGGCTACGCTCGATAGCTTCAGACGCAGCTCGCTCTTCGCTTTGATTTGGGAGCGGATGCCCAGCAGCGGAGAGTAGAACTCGCTAAGTTGGCCTTTGAAATGGGCTTCGCGGCGCTCTTGCTTTTGATTGAGTGCCGTGAGCCATCCGCCGATAAGTACACCCAGCAGACCGGAGCCCGCGGGAATCAGCGTGTTGACCAATGTCCCGTTGAGAATAACCGCCATCGCAATGTTTCTCCGTTGACAGAGTACCGTAACCGTTCAAAGTTTCTCCCCGGTCGGGGGGAGAAGCTGCGCTCCTCCCTGTCTTCAGCCGCCTTGCGTCTTCCGCCACCCTCCACAGCGGGCCTGTTCGAGACTGTTACGAAACGGGATCTCTCATCCTCATTCCTGCAATTCCCTTTGAGAGGGTTGTCGTAGGGAAGAACGCCGTCAAGAAGCTTCAGGCGACATGACAGCGAGAAGACTCTGCCAACCAGTCTTGCTCATCCTGATTCGTTTTCCGCTAGTTAACAACAGCCACCCGTCCGTTCGCCCCTCGCGTAGAATCTTCCGAACATAATCAATATTCACTATGGCAGAACGATGCACGCGAACAAAGTTCATAGGATCGAGACTTTCTGCGAGTTGTCGAATCGTCTGACGCGGCATCATCGTCTTGCTACCAACGTGGATGCAAGCATAGTCGTCGGCTGCTTCAATACACTCGATTTCGTTTACCGCAACAAATGAGTCTTCTGAGCCATCCGTAATCAGGAGGCGTTGTGGATATGCTCTACTGCCGGAGGTGATCCCATTAATGTTTTGCAACAGGCCATTGAGTTGTGTCTGCACGGTGAGCGCAGAATCGGCCGCAATCCGTTTCTTCACATGAGCTAGCGTGACTCTGAGCCGTTCCTCGTCGATCGGCTTGATTAGGTAGTCGAGGGCGTGAGCGTCAAATGCCTGCACTGCATAGTTGGCGTGTGCGGTCACAAAGACTGTTATGGGCATGCGCGCGGAGCCGATTGCATCTATCACCTCAAACCCGGTGTTACCCGGCATCTGAATGTCTAGGAACACCAGATCAATTGGATTCGCTTTCAGGGACGCGATAACTTCATCGCCGTTGCGGCACTCCTCCACGATCTCAATGTCCGGATCAATGGCAAGAAGTTGCCGCAGTCGTTTTCTCGCTAGAGATTCGTCGTCCGCGAGGAGCGTCTTCAAGGTCATGCCCGCGCCCTCTCGTAAGGAATGATGATCGACACCTCAAAACCTCCAGATTCGGCGTCCCCTGATCGAAATTCATAGTTCTTCGGATAGAAGTGTGTGAGCCGCTCTTCAGTATTACGTAAGCCTATCCCGTGGCCGGGGTTGGACTTGTTTTGCGATCCTGGACCGTTATCGCGTACAGACAAGTGAAGCATATTACCCTCGCGCTCGACTGAGGCATAGATGATGCCTTTGGTTTTGAGAGGCGCGACACCGTGACGAACCGCATTCTCAATGATTGGCTGAAGCAAAAAGCAAGGGATCATGCTATCCAATGCTCTGGGATCTACGGATATTTCTATGTGTATTCGATCAGCGAAGCGAATCTGCTCGATGGCAAGATAATGCTCAATTACTGCTAGTTCTTTGGCGAGAGAGACTTTTTCTGGTGCCTGTCGCACAAGGGTTGACTTGAGTATCGCGTTGAGGTGGGAAAGCATTTCAGCCGCTTCCTGTTGGCTGCCATCCTCGACTAGAGCAGTGATCGCATTCAGTGTGTTGAGCAGAAAATGTGGCTCCAACTGCATCTGGAGCGCGTGGAGATGTGCTTTTGACAACTGCTCTTTCAACTCAGCAGACTGAACGGCCTCCTTCTGCCTCGCAACCTGCGAATATATGGCTGCGCATGCCATCCATGCTACGAAGTAGAGCAGTACCTCAAGACTCAGCCTCTCGATGCCGAGGACTGCCAGGCTCTCGTATCCTGCTGCCGCTAGATAATTCCATCGCAGAACCATGAGATGGATCGCAGTATGCAGCAGCAGCAAGTGTCCCAAAGCAAGGACCGTTCCAAGGACAATCTGGAGCACCACATTGATCCAGGAAATGTGCCAGAGGTTCGGCCAACGGTGACCGGTAGTCCAGAGGAGCAGCGCGAACACCCCCCACCAGACCCATAACAGCCCTCCATAGAGAATGGATGGCGCGCCCAGCGCCCAGGTTCGCCGTGTTGATCGATGAACAGATGACACTGTACGGCGGTCACCACCACCAACACGCTCGTGATAATCCCGATGGTTTCGCTCCATGGAGTGATCTTGTTGCGCCCGTCCTGATCCACGGAAAGGAATTCCCTGTTCACGGAAAGGAATTCCCTGTTCACGGAAAGGAATTCCCTGTTCACGGAAAGGAATTCCCTGTTCACGGAAAGGAATTCCCTGTTAATTAGCAGCCAGGTAGTCCGTCAAAGCATGGCCAATCGGCTGACTCTATTGGAGTTGCCACGGTCCGGCCATTCTTCGGGCACCATAGGAATCGGTAGAATTCCCTGTTAAATTCCCTGTTAGCAGGGATAGCAGTTCGCAACGGACTGGGTCCACCGCCCACAGAGTCTTGGCCATAGGCCTCTCTCGACGCAAACCCCTGAAATTCCCGAATATTGGCGCGAACTGCCGTTGCCGAGCTCCTCGGCATGGACGAGCCGCGCAGACGGTTCGGCGCGATGATGTCCGGTCTCGACATTCATTACGATCTCGGCGAGGGACATCCGCTGCTCTGTTACGAGCGCATTTCTGTGGAACCGTTCCGTGAACCACCTGGATCCGAGTCCTCGGCAAAGGGCCTCCCTCGCTCAGTTGACGAAGAAGAGACGAAACGGCACAGGTGAAATAGCGACGAGCCTCATAAAGCGCCATACTTTTTGCACGCGGCACGAGATGAGTTGAGTCCCCATAAACACCCCAGCATTTGGACAAGCAGGAAAGCTTGCACGATGCCGACATATCGGTACAAATCCGGTGTCGGTGAGCGCATTGGCGATTTGGCGTCAACTGAGAGAGCCAACGAGATCACTGACGATTTCGCACACATTGAGATTAGCTGACGAGAACGGCGTTTCTCGGGAGTTAAGGACGGCTCAGCATCACTTCGTCAGCTGGGAATATGCGAAACTTACCTATCGTTTCGCCTCTAAGCGGAGAACCGCATGCAATGATCACGCGTGCAATTTGATGATCGTGCAGAGCCCGCAACGCGCCGTGAGCAACTTGCCTCTTCAGCAAAATGGAGGCCACACATCAGAACTTTGGAACAAGGGATTCCGAGACTCCCCATTTGGGCGTCCGCGCTCCAGTCGCCAGATCTCGATCATTTCAAGCAACCACTTTGCCCCTGCCTGCGACGGCTCTGGCTTCGATGCCATCTCGACAATGCGCTTCCGGATGTTGTTCACCGCACGAGGTGACAGGTTATAGCTGTTACTCATTCCGGTTACTGGGATGTGATGAACGAACATCTCCTCGAAACGCTGCCTAAGTCGATACATCGTGTGCCCGTCGATGCCTTGAATGCCGAATGCTCCTAGGCACAGAAGAAGGCTTTCTTCCATGCCCGTCTGCAACAAAGCCTGCACGAGCAAGCTAAGGCTGTCCGCAGACAGTTTCGTCGAGTCCAGCTTCGAGATCTCGTCGCGAAAAGTGGGATCTTCCCTGTACATCTTCGAGAGGTGAGCAACGGCCCGATTCGGATGACCCCAATCTACTTTCTTTTGCGGCTGAGTGAGCAGCCCAATGAGCGTCTGGTGGCTGGCCGATGGATCGAGCAACATTGCAGCGTCGAGCAATGATGCTTGGAGCTGATCGTGGGCTGGTGAAGTTGCGATTGCCTGGATGAGCACCTGCAGCACTGGAGCGAAGCCGCAATGGCCGGCGCGAGCGATAAAGGTATGAAGAGCTGACAGGTTGACTCGTTGTTGAAGGAACCCTGTCTGGATGGTCGCAAGGCCGCGCTCAGGGGCATCGGTGAAAAGCAAAAGAGAGAATGCGCGCGCAGCCCGGTCATGTCCCTGGTCGTTCCAGATCTCCTTCTGGAAGTGAGAAAAAACCGGTTCGAGCACGCGCTCGGTGAGTTCGTAGGGAAGGATAACGCCGCCAAGGAGCAAAGCCTCTAACGCGTCGACGCGCTGGTATCCGTCATGTAGCCATTTCTGCTTCGGAGCATCGACAAACGCGTCGAAGACGAGACCCGATGATCGAACCGGGTCGAGCTGCGCGAGGAAGACAGCAAGCCACTTGCGTTGATCGGCCCGACCGCTCGCCGACGCGGTGTCACCTTCGCGCAATTCGCGATCGCGAGATCGGAGAAGCTCTGCGAACTCTTGGCGCCGTGGCTCCCAAAACGGATGATCGGGATTCTTGCTACGGAAGAGTGCCGCATCCTTTGGTCGGGACGTGTAGTGGCGCGACCAGATTCCAGGCGGAATTCTCTCCTTCAGAGATAGCTGGAAAATCCCCCAGATCACATGCTCCTCATACTCCGGCACCCGAAGCCACCGCAACAGCACGTCCCACGCGGCAGCAGGTGCCAGTCGAATGATCGACGTCACGTGCCAAACAGCCCAGCTCATCGATGAGCTTTGAGCCTCTTCGCTCCGCGGAGCGGTGGCGCGTGCAAGTCGTCCTCTCCGTACCCGTTCAGCATCGGCTCGCGCAACATCTTCCAAGATCGGAAGATCGTTCGCCGATCCGATTTCCGCGAGCAAAAGATTGAAGTGGCCCTTCAGGCTGCCGTCATAGTCTTCAGCTGCAAGGAGTGTTGCTCTAGACTCTACGAGGTAGGCATAAAGCGCCTTTGAGCTCTGTTCGGATCGTGCAGCCCGTTCGTCGCCGGCTCGGGGGCCTGTGGTGTAACAAAGATCGCAAATGAACTGGAGCCCAAGTGTTTCCTCGACTGTCTTTGCAGACAGAAGGATTCCGGAAACAAGCGCGTCCGGATCCATTCCGCGCAATACATCCTGAATCTGGCGGTGCAACTCTACATCGGTCTTCAAACTGACATCATGCCAGTTACCACGGACGACCGAGTCCAGCTGGAGCAAGCGATGGAACAACTCGGCAGCGACCTCATATCCTCCAAACGTTCTCAGAAGATGAGCGTCGTGGTCTTGGTAAATATTTGCGGATGGTCTCGTGCACACTCTTTCCACTTGCTCGATTAGGTCGGAATGAGGAACCTCTCCGATCATGTCTTTCCACCGGCTCGCGCTCAGGCTGTGCGACCATACTTTTTCTTTGAGCCACCTCTTTGCCCAAGTGGGCTCATCTTCGGCGAGACGCTCGACAAGCACGCGCAGTTGCTCAGGGTCCACAGACCTCAGTTCTTCTGCGGTCCCGCCAGCAAGTAGCGTGCGGACCTCTGAGAGGACATTTGTGGGCTCGATAGCTTCGGCCTTTTCAAAGGCTCGAATACGCGTGCGCAGGGGCAGCTGATGGTTGCGGAACTGTCGAAGAAGCAACTCCACCACGCGCGGATGCGCAGATGTAGGAATATATGCTGCCGGAAGGTCGTCCACTAGCTGCTCGAAATCATCCTCTCGAAGTGTGCGAAGAAGTCCCTCCAGATCCTGTTCGGTACCGTTCCACGACAAAGTTGAGATGCCAATCCGCTGCACGGACCGACTCGGATCGCCCATCGCCGCCTTCGTTACCCCTTCAGGGGGGCGCCGAGAATGCATGAATGTGGAGTAGAAGTCGATTCTCGCGTCGTCGCTCCATGCGGAAACGATCTCCTGCCAACGAGGTCCTAAGCTGCTGAGATGGAAGCCGCGAGCGTGGTCATACGAAGCTAGGCGCTCCTGCCGATCCGGAGACGTGAACAACGGGATCAGGACATCCGCAAAATCATATTGCCCCGTGGCCAGCATTCCGTGCAGCCCGAGACTTCTGCAGGTTTGATTGGGGCTGCCGTACATCTGCCTGAGGCGCGATGCCACAAGCGGTCCAACGCGTTCCCAAAGACTGGCGCCACAGCCGTACGACAACTCGGCTGCAAATAGAGCGTCGACTTTTAGGGCTCCCTGGATCAGGGCTTCCGCGCAAGCTTCGTTATTCGGCCCCGCCCTTCTCCCAAGCATTTCCGCCATCATCAAAAGCGGCTCGGTCCAAGCGGGATCATTGATGTATGTCGCTATGAAAGAACGGAGAGACACTTCATCGCTGTGACCCTCCTGCAGAGTGCGGAGAAGTCGTTGCGAGGCGAACAGCTCCTGAAGCTGTTGGTGGAGAAACGAGAACGTCTCATCTGGATAGGATGTCGTTTCGAGAATGTGATGAGCCACCAGTTCACGGAGAACTTGTGACGGTTCGGGAAGAGTGACAATCTGACTTGCTTGCTGAAGCTTCACGCTCGAGTCATGAATCGTACGGCGGGCCTGCGCAGACGAAAGCTGCGTTGCTCCGCGGCTCGTGAGTTCACAAGCGATGTCCTCCAGATAAAAGCGCGCAAAGCCGCCAAGAGGCGGTGAGATCAAAGCGGACGAATGCTGTGTTTCCTGCTCAAATAGCCCCACCACGGCTTGCAAGATCCCGGTCTTGGTCTCGGGGATTGCTTGTCCCTTATCGAAGAGAGAACCGACGTACGAGAGGATCAGGGGTGTTCGTGTGAGTTCGTCGAGAACGGATCTTTTGTCCAGCGTATCTGCCAGGATTTCGCCATTCGCTCCAAATCGGGCATGGAGGTATTCCAGTCGCTGCTTTCGTGTGACCGGACGCAGCTTGATGCGTTCGACTCGAGCGAGGGGAGGCTGGACAGGGTGCTCCCGCGTTGCAATCATGATGCCGGCCCCGGGATGATTCCGGTCAAGCTCTCTCAGGCGTGTGCTGGCAGTGGCCGACTCCGAGATATCGAGTTCGTTCCATCCATTGAGCAGGAACGTGAAATGCGTTCGATGTTCCAGAGCGGCAAGCCTGCTCGCATCGATGGTTCGCGCCCGGAATTCCGGCGCCTTGGAGATGAAATCGAAGATCGATTCGTCCTGTCGGATCCATAGAGGGAGGTCGACGAGAAAGCACAGACCTCCTGCAAGGTGCGCCTCTTCGGCCAGTTGGGTGAGTAGCGTCGTCTTTCCGGCACCAGCCGGCGCGACTGCCATGAAGCGCAGACCCGTGCGCATGGCCTCACAGAGTTGGCTCCGCGTCGGGATTTGTTCCCCGTACCCTTCCGCTGTCCTCTGAAGACCGAGATCGATTAGAGGAATCCCTCTCGTGTGGTTGGACCACTTAGACGAAATCTCCTGATTGGCGGCACGGACAGCGACCACCAGCTCTTCTTCGCTGGCTTCCCGAGCGGGAAGCTGTATTCCCAAGTGAGTTTCGCAAAGTCCGATGTTTTCAGGTTTCAGAAGATCGCCAATCAAATCTTCACGCGGAATGACGGTAAGCTTGACTCCGAACTCGTTCCAGATCGCTTCGTGCCATTCCATCTCTTGCGGCTTGTGGACCTGCTGGGGAGTGGCGAAAAGCAGAACTTTGAGTTCGGGAAAGCGATCTTTTGCCTTCGTTAAATCACCCTTGATCTTGGCAAGGGTCGCCGTGTTGGAACAGGCGAGACCACGACCGTTACCATCCGGGAAGAGCTCGCCAGGACCATATGCGTCCAGGCCGTAGTCGCTATTCCATTCGCTGGCAATCAATTGCGGCCACCGCCGCTGGGCTAGGATGACCGCGAGGCTCTGAAAATCAAAACCCGACCTATAGGCGGTGCGTTCCACGAGGGCGGTGATGACTTGGGATCTCAGTAAAGTCATGCGTTCGATTGCTCGGCGCCTTTCAGAACATCTGCCGCTTGTCCGGCCCCTCTGTTCATGTTCGCCTGAGAGGCGATTCAGTACCGAAGCGCACGGGCTACCAGGATAGTCGAAAACACTTCACAACAGTTCCGTCCTGCCGTTTTACTCAAGGTTGTGAAACGTAGAAGATTGACCCTGATGAATTTTCGCGATAAGCAGATTGCACCCCCGAAAAGTTGGATCGCGTTCGAGGACCTGTGCCTAGCCCTCTTCAAAGGAATCCTCAACGATCCATTGGCAAAAAAGCACGGGAGAACCGGCCAAGCCCAAAGCGGGGTCGACGTCTATGGCAGACAAGGCGGAGTCAGCTCGGCATGGACCGGGATTCAGTGCAAGGGAAAAGAGCAAGGCTACGGTGCTGTCGCAACGGAGGCGGAGTTCAAGGCTGAATTGGAGAAGGCCGAGCGATTTACACCAACGCTCACACGTTGGATATTCACCACCACAGCCCCAAGCGACGCCAAACTTCAGCAGGTATGCAGGAGAATCGCAGACGAGCGAAGAAGCGCAGGGAAATTCGACGTAGATTTGCTCTCTTGGGACGACCTGCAACAGCTCATCGCCGCAGACTCGTCCGTGTTGCGTGACTTCTACCCAGAGCATGCCTTCGATCTCTCTGCCCTAGTCCAAGGTCTCGAAGCGCTGCCAGAGCGACTCCGTAGCCTCAGCACACCGACGGACAGCGCTCCTGCTGCCACACCCCAGGCAATCAGAGACCAGGTCTGGACACCGGTCTCGTTCGACGAACAGCGGGATCTCGCTCCTGCTTTGATAGGAAGACCTCTTGGTCCTGCGGACGCTGCTGCGTGCCCTAGAATTCCCGAGGTCGACGCTCTACTGCAACAGCTTCGCACGGGATATTCGGCTCGACTCGTTGGAGTAGCAGGTGCGGGAAAGTCCGTCTGTGCCTACCAAGTTGCGTTAGAACTCTCCAAAGAAGGATGGAACGTGTTCCGGCTCCGGGATTCCAGAAGGGATATCCCGTATCTCGCATCCGGCAAGGCCGGCCAGCGCTCCCTGTATCTGGTCGACGATGCCCATCTGATGCCGGAAGCTTTGCTGCGAGCTTCGGAAGAACAAACGAGTTCGTCCGCACTCCTGCTATCAGCGCATACGGTGTCTGACTCAGCCGAGCACATCCGCGGAGCAGTCGCGCTGGATGCCGAGAGAGCAGTCGAAGCCATCGCAAAATCACTGCGCTCGACCCGCATCGACGAGACGTACAAGCTCGTTCGCGCCATCGACAATGCGATCGGTGATCACGCAGGCGACGAGCGGATTGAGACCCGCATCGACCACGCGTCGGATAAGGCTGGCTATCCTTGGCAATTCTGTTTCATCTTGGGCGGAGGGTGGCGTCGCGCCCAAACCGCCGCCGACAATGCCCGCCAAGCGAACGCCGACATCGTCCTCGCTTGTGCCGCGATCAACCAAATTGCCTCGGGCGACGCACGCGCGGACCGCTCTCAGATGACGGCTGTTCTTCGCGCAGAGGGCCTGGAGTTGGCCGAAATCAATTCCGCGATCGAATGGCTGCTCGATCAACGTCTCCTTCTGTCCGCAAATGATCTCCGGTGTCCTCATCAGCGGTTTGCCGCCGTGGTGATCAAACGTCTCCTTGCAGGGCAGCACATCGAGACATGCAAACTGGTCGGTCGGCTGGTCGGGGAGGCCATCACGAATGACGCGTACTCCTTGGTTGGTATCCGAAATATCCTCCACGAGCTCGCATTTACAATCGACTATCGGTGGACCTGGATCGTTCCGCAGCCGGCACTGGAAGTCGTGGGCAGTAGGTGCTGGTCTGTTGAGTCACCGAAAGACCGGAATTCTGCCTGCTTCCTCTTAGCAGAGCTCGCACGCTATGTCTCCGACTGGGAAGCGGCAGTCATCGTTCCGAACCTCACCCTTCTGGCACACTGGGTTTCGAACCCGGCCGATCCAAGTGGCTACGGACTAGGGCATCTTCTCAATCACCTTAGAAACGAAGCGAAAGACACGCTTGCATCCCTTCTCAAGCTGGTGCCCCCGCGTTCGATGGCCGAAGCGATCAATCACGTCACCGTAGAGCAGTGCCACAGCTTGGCTGTTCTGCTGAAATCCTTTTCGAATCAGAAGTCGCGAACGTGGGCACAGGAAGTTGCATCTTTGCTTCGAGCGGATCGTCTGTTTGCGCTCGCAGACACCTGGCACGACATCGACCGCGTCTACGCTCTTTCGGAGCTCTGCCACTCTTTAGAGTGGTTCGACGAAGACCTCGCGCTCAACTTAGTCGAACATTCACTCCCTGTAATCAAGAAGGCAATGTTCGAGAATCCGACGGAATCCTTCGCTAATCTCGATCACCTCTTGATGGCGACACTGCGAGTATGGGATCCGCTCGGAGTATTCGTTGGAAAGTATCGACCTGATGCGCGCCGCATGTCGTTGGCACGGAGAATTTGCCAGGGTTTCGAAGTCAAACGGCTGGCCCGCCAACTATCAGAGGTCTCGAAACGCGACTTCCAACGTGCGGCACACGTTCTCGCATTTCTGCATCGGGTCTCGCCGCGCAAATTTCAAGCGGTTGCAGGAGAGATCGATCTTGATCGAATCAACGAGGCCTTCGGGGACGAATGGCAAAACATGAAACACGATGCCGAAGTTTTGCTCGGAGTCCTCTTCACAGCAAAGAGTGCGCGCGATCAGGTCGTCAAGTTGATTGATCGAAATGTCGCTAAAATCAAACGGTTTCCTCCACGACTGGCGCTTATGGCGCCTGAAACCGCGCTACGGTACGTCGATGGCGGGGGAACCGTCGCCTTGGTCAGTTTCGATCATGTTGACTGGCACCTTGGGTCTGTTGTCCTCACCTTGTTCGCGGAACAACGCAAGGAGCTCTTCGAAGCGCTCGTTCGCCCCTGCGAGAGCGCCGTAGCGGCATCACTCTCGCAAGCCCATCCAAGCTGGTATGGAGAAGCTTCTGACTTTCTCATGCTGCTTAAAACAGAGTGCCCCGAAAGCCTCCAACGCATCCTCACGTTGATGGACGTTGAGAAAGCTCGAGTTGGTTGGACTGCATGTCTCAAAGACAAAGCCGGAGCCCGACGCACGGCTTCAATCCTGGTTCAGGCTGCCTATGGACGAGACGACTCCATCGGTGAGCTTGCGAGAGAACTACGATCCCATTTCCCTAGAGCTTCGACGTTCTCGCCAGCTTCGAGTAGCGACGAACGTTCAAGCTGATTCACTTCTCAAACCCGAACGCGTTACGCCGCAAGGTCCATCCTAGCCAAATCCTCTTACGTTTCGGGAGCCCGATCTCCTGATAGAGGCCGAACAAGTCTTCGCGCCCAAGAGGCCCAGGGCCTTCAAACGAGCTGCCAAGGCTTCGAATGTAGCCAAACCCACCGCCGTTAAAGCTGTGGCGAAGAAATCTGCAGTGCAGAAGAAAGTTGCCTTAGCCTCGTTCTTCACTTTGGCCCGGATGCGTCCGGGGCCGCGTTGTCCCTAAGATCGGCTGAGAGTCAGCAGGGAGAACCCGCTTGGGTTTCCCCCTGCACCCGCATCCCGCTCTGTCTCCGGCCTCCGCTCGCCGGCTGCGCGGCAGGAGTCAAGTTCCTCCTCCTGCACCTGCTCCTTCCGAGAACGGCGTTTATCGAGACCAATGATCCCATTGATTCCAAGCAAAGCTCGACGTCCAATCAGTGCACTTGCCGGAAATCCATAGTCGAGGACTGCTTGTGGATCGACGGATCTCCATCTTCGATAGAAGATCCAGTCGCTTCGGTGAAGGCGTGCTAGGCAAACCTCTTATGCAACGCGTTGAATAGGTTCCTACTAGCGGCTTCAAGTTCTTCTTCACCTTCGATGTCCCTGATGATCACTCCGCTACTGAGAAGTTCAGTGTTCGCATTATCCTTGGCTCCTTGCTCGCCGACCTGACGGTAAGCCAAGAGACCGCCCCAATCACACGCCCGGATGAGGCTCGTAACGTCTTCCGCTAAGCCTACGAATCGAACAGGAGCTCGTTCGTTGCGCGAAGCTTCTTCGAAGTCCTTGTATTTGCGAGCCGACTCGATCGTTGTGCGGGAATCGAGGATTGTTCCGGCGTAGTTCGCTTCGCGATGTCGCTCTGTTAGGCGCGGAGTTGCGAAGAGGCTCTGCGGCGCACTGGTTGGCGGTTCAAATCCTTCTCTCAAGCGGCCTATGATCTGGGAGACCCACGTGGCTATATTCACAAGACGGCGCCCTGGAGCCTGTCGATATGTGAGCGCGTAGATGTTCTTGTAATAGTTCAATACACAAATCAGCTCATCCTCAGTCCTGACCTCCCGTGCTCCAGGCTGATCCCCAGTCGGCGGGTCGATGAAGATTACTTCGGAAGCGAAGTCATTACGAGACGTATGTCGATATAGTGCAACCGATCCTGAGCTGGCCGCCACTTCCGGGCCGTTGGCTGCACAGTATGCGACAGTGCCCCCTTTTTGAGCTTTAATGTCTTTACGTAAGCCGGTTATTCTCTTTTTGTGTGTGGTTCCCTTGGTTTCATGGAAGAAGCGATTCCCTCCGCTGTAGAACTCAAAGTCCGCCCTCCTCTGCGTGCCGCCGACGATGAATCTGGAAATTCGGTTTACATTCAGGTCGAGTTGCTCGCAGAGTGCGGCAAGTCCACATCCCACGCCGACGTATTCACTGAGCTTTATCAGGTCCTCAGCCGGCGGACTCGCAGTTATGTTGTTAGCCGTGAACTCGAGAAACACACCGTACAGCTCGTTCAAACTGCTCCATAACCCCTCTGCCTCAGCGGGAGTACGTCGCCCCTCGACATCTGGATTCTGCAATGCAAGGGAGCCGAAGCCGAAGAGTCTGCGGGGGGAGACTTCAAGCTCAGCGGTTCGCGGTACAGAGGATCCCACTGAGAAGAGCGGATGTGCTTTGCAGCTTTCTTCAATACGCACTTTGATTTTCGATGTGCTCACTGATCCGCTTGCCTAGGCTCCCTCATCTTTGGGGTACGAATCTATTTTATCTCCATCGTGTCAGGTCGCTGACGAGTTGCATCATCCATCGAAGGTGTTTATCTCGACCGTCTGATAAGTAACGGGAAGTCGGCTTGTCGCATGCGATCCGCGCACCCGTTCTGAAGTGGTGACAACAGGCCAAACCACGTTCCAGAACCGCCTAGGCTCGAAACGTGGTTTGGCGATAATGCGTCAAATGAAGCGAAATTCCGGGAACTTCGGCCCTATTCCGTCCGCAAGGCCTGCATCGGATCAAGACGCGAAGCGCGCCAGGCGGGAAAGATGCAGGCAAACAAAGCGATTAAAAGGAGAGTGAGAATCACGGCTCCAATCACAGCCGGATCAGTCGGCTCGGTCCCGTAAAGCATCGACCGAATAAGCTGCGTTGTGCCTGCACTTGCTGTCAGACCGAGAATCAGCCCGATGAACGCCGGCCGCAGCCCGTCAAACAAGATAAGACTCAGGATCTGTTCGCGCTGCGCGCCCAGGGCGACGCGGATGCCGATTTCGGAAACCCGCTGCGTGACCAAATACGAGAGCACTCCATACAGGCCTACTGCGGCTAGGAGAAGTGACAGGCTGGCGAAGGCCAGTACCAGATTTGCCGCGAAACCCTGAGTGGCCGTGGACTTGCCGAGAATCTGATCCATGGTCAACGCATTGTAGACAGGCAGCTCCGGTTCGAGTGCCGAGATTTGTTGCTGGATCGGTATCGACATGGCCAGTGGGTCGATTGAAGTCCAGGCCACGATGGTAGCCTCGCTGGTGTAGTCTGGAATGCCGGAGAGGATCGGAAAGTACATGGTGGCCTCGACTGGCTTGGTAACGTCGTAGATCGTGTCGCCAACTTCGCCGATGATCTCGTAGATTCCTCCAATGTCATCCCAGTCGACGCGGACATGTTTGCCAATGGGGTTGTCGCCCGAGAAAAACTGATCTACGAATTGCTTGCTGACAACGATGTAATGGTCGTTGTCGAGTCGCTCGTGTTCCGTGAAGACCCGGCCGCGCAGCAGCGGAATCTGCATAACGCTGAAGTATTGCGGGTCGGCGGTAAGGGTCGTGGCGTCGTACTGAATGGCGTAACTGGGTGCGGGTTTTTCGAGGATCGTGAAAACCATGTCGTCATGGGGCCCTGATCCAGGGGCAACGGACACGAGCGCCGCGCCGCGCACGCCGGGCAGCCGGCGCACGCGCTCAAGCAGCGACTGATGGAAGAGCATCACCTTTTCGCGTGTGTCGTATTGGATTTCCGGCAGGCCAAACTTCATGGTGATTACGTGATCGATGCGGCAACCCAGATCTGCCATGCGCAGGTGCAGAAAGCTCTTGAAAAGCAGCCCGGCCGAGACCAGCAGCATGACCGTGAGCGCTATCTCGACTGTGAGCATCGTCTTGCGCAACCGTGCTCGCGAGGCGCTGCCGCTGGCTGATCGTGAAGATTCCTGTAACGCCGAGAGCAGCCCTTTGCCTGTAGAAGATATCGCCGGCACAAGACCTGCCAGTAGTCCAGTCGCCACTACCAGACCCACGGCAAAAGCGAAAACCCATCCATCGACATGTACTGAGTCGGCCCGAGGCAGATTGCGCCAGTTGGCAGCGAGCCAGTGTGTCGAAGCGAGCGACAGCAGCAGTCCGAGCCCGCCGCCGGCCACGCAGATCAGCAGGCTTTCCGTCATCTGCTCGCGAATTAAAGCAAGCCGGCTGCCGCCCAGTGATCCACGGATGGCAACCTCCTTGCGACGCGATGCAGCCCGCGCTACCAGCAGGTTCGAAAGATTGAGGCAGGCGATCAACAACATACAGGCAACCGCGCACAGCAGTACCAGCAGCTGTGTTCGCACACCCTTCACCAGGTCGTCGATCATCGGCCGCGACCAGACATCTTCAGCGACGGGCCTGGTGGCATAGGCGAGATGTATCCAGTACTGCACCGCGCTTACCTCGTGCGTCGCCGCTTCTACGCTTATACCCGGCTTCAGCCGCGCTACCACCTCGCTCTGGTGGCCGGCGTGCATGGAGTAGTCACCCTCCGAAAAAGTCTGCGCATAGGGCATCCAGTATTGGACCCGCGCGTCCGGATAGGTAAACCAGCTAGGGAGCACGCCAACGACAGTGGTCGGGATCGTGTCCAGATGAATCTGTTTGCCGATGATCGAAGGATCTCCGGCAAAGCGGCGCTGAAAGAGGCTCCAAGTAAGCAGGACTACTGGCTCGCCTTTCGGTTTATCTTCCGCTTCAGTGAAGAGGCGGCCGAAGGCGGGAGTTACGCCGAGGAGTGGAAAGAGATTGGCCGAGCCGCCCGCGCTCTGCGCAACTTCCGGCAGTTCGGAATGCACACCGGAGAGGATGCCTCCGTAGCCACGCATCGCCGCCATGTCTTCAAAGCCGTGGGTCTGGCTGCGCCACTCGCGATAGTCGCCTGGCGCAACCGCATTGAATCCATCGCCGCCTTTATTGTGGCGATAATGCTCATAGAGC
>JAOAPF010000240.1 GCA_025462755.1 Edaphobacter sp. | reverse complement strand
AGGTCCGAGTTCCACTTCTTTTCCAATTGCTCCAAGTCTTCTGGGTGAATTGCTGCTCGGCACCCACAGCCTGTTGCATCTTCAAGACAAATTCCTGTGTAGTCGCGCCACCGGCGATTCCAGAACTGGAGGAGACCGCTGCGGATTGGAGATCGATCATCCTGGATATATTTTCTCTGCTCTTGACGGCAGAGGGCCAACTTTCGCGAACCGTGCGAGCTCCCAGAATGTCATCGAGCCGCCTGGCGCGATCGAGATCTCACCGCCGCTGAAGGAGATCATGCATTGATCTTTAAGGCCGAGAATGTCGCGAATCTCAGCGGGCGACATGATGCGGAGCGGGTTATTGCGCCAGCTTTCATCGATGGCTCTGCCTGCGATGGTGAGCGCGGCGGAGATAGCGGCGTGGATGGTTACGCCTTCCTCGCGAGCGCGGCGCTGGAGTGCGGTGGTCTCTTCTGTCGTTAGTTTAATTCCTTCCACATGGGGCATAGGCGGGCGCTGAGCAGCGAAGGATGGCAGGCCGAGCTCGGTGGAGGTGCGCTGTTGCGCTCCGAAGAGACTTTCGCGAGATGGCGCCATTAGCAGAGCCTCGAGGGCATGTCCGCTGAGAGCGAGGAGGATGTCACGCAAAAGGAAGATGCGGGAGGAGCCGTCGCAGACAGCGTGATGAGAGGAGAGGATGAAGGTGCAGTGCGTCTCCTGATGGAGCAGTACAGCACAGAAGAGAGGAGCCTGATCGGGAGTGAAAGGTGCATTTACTTCTTCGGCGATCTCCTGCTGCCACTGGGCAAAGGGCGATGTAACCACGCGCAGCGGGATGCGCTGGCTGGTGACGCTACGAAAGTGAGGGACCCGGTTGAAGGTTGTGTCGATACAGGCAGAAAGCAGCGGGTGACGTTGCTGTACTGCGTCGAGCGCGTCACGCCACTGCTGGACGGTTGTGTGGCCGGTGATTTGGGCTGCAAGTGCACCGTTGGTAGGAAAGTGCTGGTCGAAGAGGCAGAAGAGCTCTTCAAAGGCGCCGAGGGGACGGAGTAGGTCGCGGGGCAGGAGTTCGAGAGGCTGAAGTTCAAGGGAGGTCGAAGACATGATGCTTCCCTTTTCCAGGTTTGAGGCGAAAAATGCAGCCTCGCCGCTGCACGAGGAGGTGTGCAGCGACGAGGCACGTCTGGCGTGGATCTACGCGCTGACGGTGTTGCGGACGCACTCCTCGATGAGGCTGAGCAGTTCGGATTCGACGTCGTGGTTGGCGAACGCGAGCGAGAGTTGCTGAGCGCGTTCACGGTAACCAGGTTGCGCGAAGATCTTGTCGACCGCGTGCTTAATGGCCTCAGGGGTCGCCTGGTTGGTGCGCAGATCGATTCCTGCGCCGGACCACTGGACGTGAGCGGATACCTCTTCCTTATCTTCGGTAAGGCCAGCGGAGATAATCGGAATGCCGTGCGAGATCGCCATGTTTACGGTGCCGTAGCCTCCATTAGTGATGAGGAGGTCGATCTCCGGCATGATCTGCGCGTAGGGCAGGAATGAGGCGATGCGGGCGTTGGAGGGGATGGCAACAGGAATGGACTCGACTGGCTGCCCGCCGGTGGTAACGATGATGGTCACGTCTTCCCTGCCACCGAGCGCAACGAGCGCGGGGGCGATGACCTGGCCGAAGTCGCGGTTGGCAATGGTGCCCTGCGTCACCAGGACGAGGCGCTTGGTGGAGTCGAGGTGCTGCCACCACTCGGGCAGAGTAGGCTGGCCAACTGGCGTGGGCAGAGCACCGATGTATCGTACCTTCGAGTTGGAGTCGGGATACTCGAAGCTCTCGATGCCGGGGTGCAGGTAGAGGTCGGGTAACTCGGTCATGGCTTCGAGGATGGGACATGGAAGCGCTGGATAACCAAGGCTGGCGAGAGCAGCGTTGACGGCCTGTTGCGCGGGCTGAAGCATGAAGCGCTTGCGGAGCTGCAGCTCTGCTTCGCGTTGCTCCGGAGTCTCGTCGGTGCGAATGGGAATGTTCTTTCCGCTGCCGAGATTGACGACGGAGATCCCGAGGTGCGCGATGGCGGGACGTTTGTCGCGGGGGCCCACGAGCATGGGGAGCGTGCCCCAGTAGATGGAGTCAGCGAGGATGAGATCGGCGGGGAAATCGTAGAGCGCCATCTTGAGGCTGGCGGACTGGGCGGCGATGTTGCGGGCAAAGAAGTGGACTAGATCGTAGCCGGTCATCTCCATACCGGGCGATTTCTGCATACGCTCGGGGTACGTCTCGAAATAATAGCCTGTTGAGGTTTGGGCGTTGGGAATCTCTGAGAGGAAGCGATGACCGGCGGATTCGACGGCGGGACGCAGGTCTTCGCTGACCTGCACGGCGATCTCGTGGCCGTACTGCACCATTAGGGTGGCGATGGACATAAGTGGATTGAGGTGTCCGGCCGCCGGTATAGAGGCGATAAGAATTTTCATAAAACCTTTCGTTGGTTAGTGGGAGAAATTGAAACAGGTTTCTGTAGACGCAGAGTCAGCAATACAAGCGGGCCCGGAAGACGAGAGGGAAACAAACAACAACAACTGACTCACATCCGAGTCCTATTCACATTGGGAGAGTCATTTGTCATGGGAATAACCTTCGATCCATTGCGCTCGCGAATTAACTCCTCTGCGAAGATGAAACATTTTTGAGTCTTGATCCATACGCGGGATGTCTGCCACTGTTTTTATTTCCGGGGCAAATAGATAGCTTCGACCTGTCCTCGAAATCTGATTCAGGATGGAGGCCGCTGCCGATGCCTTGCGCCCTTCTGGCTATGAGCACAATTTTTTGATCATTGCCCCGCTTCATAGAAAGAATATGTCGCTGTGTAAGGAACTCTGCGCATTGCGCTCTGGCTACAACTACCGTCCGGCGCATTTCCCCCGCGCGTCCCGGTACGTTGGATAAATCGTACCGTCCCCAATCTTCCGGTACCGCTGACCGACTCAAGCAACAACCACGGCACTGCGGTCGCGTCGGGAACAACCTGTTTGGCGACGGCATTTCCTTTTACCCAACTACCGTCATTGAGCTGCCACGTAGGACCTGCAAAGTGTCGTCCAATGACAGATCCCTCCTGATTGAGGAGCTTGGCATCCGGAGCCGTCAATGCCCAACGGCCATTGACGCAGCCGTAAACTTGATCTCCACTTCCAACGGCCCGTAGCAGAAGTCTGGAGTGAGGAGGTACGTCGATCGACTCTTTCGCCGTTTGGGCGATAGAGTCTCGCGCCATACACGCAACGGCGAGGACCAATGCAATCATCCCCAATCGCTTGACATAAACATAAGGAGACAGAGTTTTGTCGGATGTTTTTCGACCATTCCCGATGTCTCGAGAGGGGTTGATATTTCCTGGAGGCTGCGGAGCTGGCGTGAGAACTATATCGAGTAATACATAAAAAAACATGGTTACACCTTCCGTGACGACCGGCCAGCAAGCGTTTGAGTGGAGAACGCGGCTGGCCTCTTGAAACCAGAACACCGTCACAACGGGTTTATTCCGCGATGCACCGGAATATTTCTAAATCGTCACACTTTTCCTCTTGTGAGCATCGTTAAGTCGCCCAGTACCCGCTTCGCAGGATGCTGTTCGCATAGCGCTCACGGATGTTCACCCCGAACTCATCAACAGCCGCTTTGCATATGTCTCTATTTCGCGTGCTTCGAAGGACGAGCATATTTTCACTAATGACGAGACCGCACTTGCTCAAGCTTTGAGCCGAGACACGTCTAAATCGACTGCGATCAATTTGGGCAACACTCCGAATTCGGCGCTGAATCTCGGCCTGAGACAGGGCACATTTTCTAGGCCGACGTCTGACTCCGGTCTTGGACTGGCGTTGTAGCCAAGCGTGTATAGGTTCCGTCGATTCCTGAGGCCGCTCTGGCAGAGACGGGGTCTCACGTCATCAGCTAGGGTCGCTGAAATCTATTTCAAACACTAGACCCTTGAGACCCTTCACCGGTTCACCAACGGCTAACTTCTGCCGTGTCAATATGTGCACAATGTCAAATGGTGTGTCCTTGAGTGGACGACTCCTGCCTTTATCCGTCCGGTCAACCAATAGGCCTCTGCTCAAAGCACGAAGAAAGCTGGGATCAGTCTTGAAATCCCGTAGGCCAGGTGTCTCCTTATAGAGTTTCTCGGTATCTACATCCTGAAGAGACACCCTGAGCTTCTCCTTCAACGACGCCGAAAGAAGTAGCCACTCCATTAGTTTTCCCTTTCCTGTCCTGCCTACTAAGCAAACGGCTTGACTCTCGGCAGCGGTCGTTTCAAGAAGGAGCGTCGCCGTCTCGTCTGTTGCCTTCGCATAAATCTTGATTCCTGCAGCGTATCTCGTTGGAAGATTTGCGAGGGTCCCGACCCGACCGAGCTTACCAATGAATGCTTGCTGAATCTGGAGAGCAAACGGCATTCTAAAGGTCCGAGCCCGCCGAACTCCGGCATTCAATCTTTTCTCAATGTCGGTCAAGAGCCAAGTCTCAGGACTGAGCGTGTCCCATTCGATCGAGTACTCTTCCTTGTCGACTCGCATGATAGGCGTTCTTAGTTTTGCGGAACGATCGTGTTGCGCCCAACTATAAGGTTCGGCCTCTCCCCGAAGAAGCAAGATGCGATCGCTTTCGCCATGTTGGAGGTCGCAAGCCTGGGATAAGACAACATATGCGAATTGCGGCTTCGGTTTCGCTGTTTCGTCAGATGTTTTGTCGGCCTTGGTGCCTTCAGCCGCCTCTGTCGGCTCTGCATCGGACGCGGCACCCAATACGTGAACTTTCGTGTCTGGGGTCACGGCCAAGGCAGCCGGGATAGGTTCATCCGGAGCGACTACCTCTATCGCAGGGCCGCGCACCGCAGAGCGCGGCGGTGCAGGTTCTAGAAAAACTTCTCCCAAGCGCGGAGTTCGGATGCGATTCTCTCCGAAATATGAATCTGTTCTGACTTGATTGTGAAAAAGAGCTCCGTCCATTAGGGTGACGAGCTCTTCCGACGGCATGAATTGAGCCGGAGGGTAATTTTTCTTCCAATCGATCGTGGTCAGCTTTTTTGCTGCCTTGGCAAGCTCTACATCTCCCTCAATCAAACTATGAAGATGGAGATCATATATGTCCAGAACGTAATCTCCAAGGGGCTCACCCTCGGATTCAAGTATTAGTGAGCTGACATTCGCATAGTCCGCGAGATCGAGCGACCGGATGTTTCGCATGAAGGACTTTCTACTCACATCAAGGGCTTTGTCCCAGCTCATAATGAAAGCGTTGAGCGTTACTGCATCAGCATGCGATGCCACCAGATCGTAGATGTTCTCAGCCACGAACGCCGGGTCTTTCAGAACATTCTTGCTGATCCAGCGAAACTGGCAGCCGAGAATTTCGGCATCATCTCTTAGCTTTGGGGCGAGCTTCTCGATGTCGGAACTTTGGGACAGAAGAATAATGCTCGGAGGTGCCGAAGGGTCTGCGTCTATCAACTCGCGAACCCTAGATGCCGCGCGCTTCATCGCCGCGTTCACTTCTACAAAACCCATGTAGAGGTCCAAAAAGATGACCTGTCCTCCAAGTTCCGGGAGAGAAACCTCCCGTCCTACTTGATGGCAAGTCATGGCCAAATCGCCGCTGAGGAGTCGCACCAATGGTTCGAGAACTTGCCGCTTGCGGGATTGAGTCGTGTGGTAAACAGCGAAGATGTCCCTTGCAGGACCGATCAATGCCTGAAGACTCCAGAGAGCCTGAACGAAACCATCGCTCTTGGCCAGCTCAGGTGCGTCCAGTTCGTCATACGTCGGACCCACGAGTTCGCGGATTCTCTGCTCTTCTTCTTCCGAAATATCATCAAAAAACGAGCTCCACCGGGCTGCCACTAGATCGTCTGCGGTCGGCGTCGTATCGTATGCGTCGTCAACAATAACGGCGACTGACACATTCTTGCCCTTGAGGAGTTCCCGTACCTGCTCGATCACTTCGCCTCCTGCTCTTCCAGTACAAATGTGTTCAGTCTTCCGGCAGCCACCTTGCTTTCGGGGGATAGGCTTAGTGACAGGCCATTGTGCTGGGCGCAATCGCTAGCGATAAAGAGCCCCAAACCTTGCCTCTTCGATTTGCCTTTTGTAGAGAAGAAAGCCTTGAACACCTCTTCTTGCAGAGACAAATGGATTCCGGGGCCGTTGTCGGTGAATTCGAAGATCGTCGGTCTCTCCCCAATGACAACGGTGATCCTTGGCGTGCAATCCTCTTCATCAAACTTTTTCAGCTTCATCCAATAAATCGAATTTTGAATGAGATTCTCGAGTATCTGCACGAACATGCCGCGAACGCCCGAGACCTTCAGCGCCTTAGTGTCGCCCGCGAATCGTATCGACGTTTTGACTTCGTGTCGCTTAAACTGTGCCGCGTGGGCAGCAAACATCTCCCTTACGAGATCACTGATCTCGAAAGTCTCTTTGCGCTGTCGACCAGAAATGCTCAAAGGATCGAGCACTCTCAGTCTCCTGTTCATCGTCGTCATTTCGTCCCGAAGAGAATTGAACAGGGCTGAAATTTCGGCAGAG
Organism: Edaphobacter sp.; assembly: GCA_025462755.1. Taxonomy (GTDB): domain Bacteria; phylum Acidobacteriota; class Terriglobia; order Terriglobales; family Acidobacteriaceae; genus Edaphobacter. Next base: position 28,569 of record JAOAPF010000240.1, on the reverse strand, counting down.
ACCGTCCCCTCTGGCGCCGCATTAAGAACATCGATCGTGTGTTCAGTTGACCTCGCAAGTTCATGGGCCACGATCTCAAGCATCAATCCGATTCCAGCCAGCTGAATCATCCGATCGCGCTCGTCCTCGACTTGTTCTGCCTTCTGCTTTGCCTGCAGAAAGTATTCATTCATCTCTTCGATGATCGACGTTAATTGATTCAGAACTGGGAGTTCCTCGCTGTGTCTCTTTTCAAGTGACTGAAGCGATGACAAGGCTCTTGTCCGAAGCGATCGAACGTGCCTCTCGCCATCAACCAAGCTGTCTGGCACGAGCGTCGCTTGGTGGCGCTTTGCCACGTCGTCCAAAAACCGGCGCATCCGATTCTGAATCACGAACTGCAATGTCTCTAGCAGCACCGCCTTCTCGTCGCAATCTTTGAGGCCTTCGCGGTTGGTCTGATCGACAAGATTCGAGTTTCCCGTCCGTGAAATGATGACCCGGCCCAAGAATTGCTGCTTGTTCAACTTGTAACCGGGGGACGCGAGTGCGCGCCGATCAAGTCCTAGCCAATCATCGTCGTCATTTCCATAGGGATTGACCCGGTATCCATCACGAAACAGCATGACGCCACACCATTGATGGATCAGCGCAAGGATTTGCTTCCTATCGCCGATCGTGTCGACTCCTTTGACGCGTTGCCGATTGAACCAGTAGAGTTCAAACTCGAAAGGCCCAACACTCGTCAACGCGCTTGCTGCAATCTCGCTATCCGCCTCTGCTGTGATCGATCGAAGATCCACCTTTTCCAAGAACAGGCGAAGCGTCTCGGGTGAATTTCCTTTGCCTAGATCTCCGCAAGAGAAATTGACTTCGAGAGTCGGCTTTCCGTCAGTGATCGAATAAGAGCCGATCGCACTCGCTTGCGCTAGTCCCAGTAGGGAGTGTTCAAGGCGTGGGATTTCAACGCGCTCTCCATTGAAGATAATTTCAATCCGCAACCGCCGCTTGGTCTTGGTGAAAGGGTCGGTAAGGCGCGCAAGCTCCCAAGTGGCGACTTCTAGGATGCCTGCTAAAGACCAGCTCGCGCGCAGGTCGGACACTCGAATCACAGTCCCGGAATAGTCCGCCGGAATTTTCTTGGAGCCTCGCCCTGGAGCAATATCGATATCTTCCACCATCTTCGACAGATCTTCGAAGGCTGTCCAATCGATTTCCAAGGTGTTGAAGTACTTGTCGTTTACAGTCGCGGTAGTGATAGATAGATGAGATCCCAACCTCATCACTGACAGCCTAGACACCGTTGCGGTCGAGCAGTGCTATCGCTGGCATCTCCAATTCGGCAGCTCGCTCTATCAACGTTTCAGGCAGTGATGCGCCCTCCAGAAAGGAGGAGGCAGAGCGAGCGTGCAGTTCGACATACTCAGTCATATGTCCCCTGCACATACCAATAGCGAGAGCGTGGATCGAACGCGATGCGGCACACACGCTCTACGCTCTCCGTAGTCAGCCGCACATCCCACTCTTCGCGGCACCAGTTGGCCTCCGACCACCACAGTCCGTTCACGCGCCACGGCCCAGCAATCTCGCGGACGGCGTACCGCTGCCCATCCCAAAAAACTCGTGCCGGAGTGTTGCCGACGAGCGTTACACCAACGGCTTGCGGTGGGCGGTAGACACGAAGAGCTGTCGGCACCGAGAGCGATGGTTTTTCACTCTTCGCGGGTGGCGGAGGTGCATAGCCTTTCCGGTTTCCCTCGCGGTCCGTCGCTAATGAGCGAAGTCAAAACAGCGTAGAAGTGGAAACGAGACGAAGGGCGCAGTGTGGGTGATCACTGCGCCCTCGCCATGCGCCAACTTCGCGACACCGCGGCATTACGCCTTGATGAACTGTACGTCCAGCGTGATCTGCACGTCTTCGCCAACCAGAATTCCGCCGGTCTCAAGAGCGGCGTTCCAGGTCAGGCCGAAATCCTTGCGATTGATCTTCGTCGTCGCGGAGAGTCCAATGCGAGTGTTACCCCACGGGTCCTTGCTTGGTGCGCTCGGCCCTTCCACAGCGAACGTCAGCGGCTTGGTGACTCCGTGAACAGTCAAGTCGCCTGTTACTGCATAGTCCTCGTCGCCTTTCTTCTCGATCTTTGTGGACTTGAACGTCATCACCGGATGCTGCTCGTGATGGAAGAAGTCCGCGCTCTTCAGGTGCGCATCACGCTGTTCATCCCCGGTGCTGATCGAGCTGATATCGATTGTGGCTTCCACCTGGCTACGGATTGGATCGGCAGTGTCCTCGATCAGAGTCCCGTTCAGGCCGCTGAAGCTGCCTTTAACATTCGAGATCATCATGTGCTTCACCTTGAATTCCGCATGGGAATGTGCAGGATCGATCTTCCAGGTGATCGTGGAAGCAGGAGCGAATGTGCTTGTAGACGTATTGAGTAGTCCTTTCGTTTGGGTTGTTCCTTGTGGTTGCGGATCTGATCTTGGTCGCGATCAGTCCAAGGTTGATTCAGTAGCTAGCGCTTATCGCTTATTTGCAGGAGCAAGTTGCGGGCAAGCTCCAGTTCTTCCTGTGTGATGGTATGAGGCCGGCCGGGGTAGCGTTTCGTCGTGACCTTCGCACCCATGGCTTGCAGGATCGCCGCCGACTCCTCCACGCGTGCCCAGGGCACATGCGGATCCGGGTCGCCGCTGCACAACAATGCAGGTGTGCCCGCAAGTTCTCCCGCTGATGAGTGGCGAAGCGAGCCTGGTGGTCCGATCAGACCGCCCGTGAAGGCAATCAACCCTCCGTAGCGCGCAGGGTGGTTGGCCAGAAACTCTGTCGCCAGGCATGCGCCCTGGGAAAACCCCGCGACCACAACGCGCTCGCGGCCGAAACCAGCTTGCTCAAGGGAGCGGACAACTGATTCCATCTTCGCCAGAGCAGAACTGAGATGCGGCTCGTTCTCCTCTCGTGGTGCTAAAAACGAGAGCGGATACCACGAGTGTCCTACAGCCTGCGGGGCGAGGTAAGCCACACTTGGAAGACGGAACGCGGAGCCCAGTTCGAGGATGTTCTCTGCTGAGCTGCCGCGCCCATGCAGCAGCACTACTGCGAGATTGGCCTGGCTCAACGGCGCTCCATCCTGGAGCACGGCGCTCCCGGCATGCGGATCGTTCATCATGCCCGCACCTCCACTTGAGCCTTGTGCAGCGTAACCGCAGGCAGAAGTAGCGTCAGAGGGGCCAGATTTGAGCTAAGCCATTGCGGGACACGGAGCTCTTCTCCCAAAGACTCCAGCGGCTCGTCGATAGCGAAACCTGGAATGTCTGTTGCGAGTTCGAAGAGCACCCCACCCGGCTCACGGAAGTAGATCGACCGGAAGTAGTCACGCTCCATCACCGGCGAAACGCCCAGGTGCTGACTGATCACGGCGTGCCACTGCTTCTGGTCCTCGTAATCCTCCGATCGGAAGGCGATGTGGTGCACGCTGCCGGCGCCAGGACGGCCCGGGTCAGCTTTGGGATCGACCACAATGTCGAGATGGTTGCCAAGCGCGTCCCCAGCGGCTGAAAACCGTAACCGGTTTCCCTCTTCCGCCACCTTGCGGAAGCCAAGCAGTGCGAGCGCGACTTCTGTCTGGCGCGCATCCCGCTCCAGCATGGTCACTCCGAAGAAGCCGTGGATCGCATGCTCAACCGGAACATCGGCAAAGCGCGGAGCCTTCAGAACGCCGGACTCGGCATGCCCTACCAGCTCGATCTTCATTCCATCTGGATCGCTGAACGTCAGGACGGTTTCGCCCATCCGCTCTTCCTTGCCCTCCAAAGAGACATTCTTCGAGGCCAACCGCTCCTCCCAGTAGGAGATCGAAGTCGGAGGAACAACGAACGCGGTGTGCGTTACCTCTCCTGCCCCGACAGTCCCTCGCCTGGCGTGAGGCCACGGAAAGAACGTGAGGATGGTTCCAGGGGTCCCGGCGTCATCCCCGAAATAAAAGTGGTAAGTCCCAGGATCATCAAAGTTTACGGTCTTCTTGACAAACCGCAGTCCGAGCACTTCCGTATAGAAATCCAGATTCCGCTGCGGGTCGCCCGCAATGGCGGTTACATGATGCAGTCCTAAGATTGGTTTCGTTGGCATCTCACAACTCCTTCGATATAATCAGATTCGATATCGAAGTAAAGGATTCATAGATGCCTGCGAATGCGATCCCAACACTCTGAATCTTCTTCAATGTCGAAGCACCTTAATATGTGCAGCTATGCGGAAGATCATCAAATCCGACACCCCCACGACCGGCCCCAAGCTATGGGTGGTTCTGGCCAGAGCCCACGGAGCACTGGCGTCCTATGTCGAGACCTGCATCGCGGCAGAAGGGCTCGGCCTTAGCGATTTCATGGTGTTAGAGGTTCTGCTGCACAAAGGGCCAATGACGATCTCCACAATTGGCGAAAAGGTGCTCCTCGCAAATGCTTCAATGACAGCTGCTGTAGATCGGCTCGAAGAGAAAGGGTGGGTCGTCCGGCAAAGCTCAGAGAACGATCGGCGCAGCAAAATCGTTGCGCTCACCCACGAGGGCCGGACCTTCATATCCGAGCTGTATACAGAACACGCGCCGGACATCGAAGCTGTGACTTCTGTGCTTACACAGAGAGAGCAGGATCAGTTGCGCTCGATGCTCAAGAAGCTCGGACTCTCGGCCAAAGCCGCCATCGCGCGGCGAGGCACAGGCGCAACGCTGGCTTACTCTAAAGGAGCCAGTCCAAAAGAAAGAACACCTCGAGAATCCTAATCCCACAAGGCGAAGACCGAGGACCTGCTGAGAACGGGTTCTAGGAACTTGTTGAAATTGGTTCCTGTCTTCGTCTGATTTTGTTTGTGTTTCGTCTATTGAGTATGCGTGGCGATGAGCGAGTTCAGGACAGTATGTTCAGCTATTTGACGTTGGAGCAGCGTGTTCCTCAGGACCACTCTTTGCGTGAGATTCGCACGCTGACGGATGGTGTGCTGCAGTCGTTGGATCCGGAATTCGCCAAGTTGTACGCGGCCACGGGCCGTGCGTCGATCGCGCCCGAGTATGTGCTGCGGGCGCTGCTGTTGCAGGCGTTCTACTCGATCCGTTCGGAGCGCCAGTTGGTCGAGCAGATCGACTATAACCTGCTGTTCCGCTGGTTTGTGGGCCTGGGCATGGACGACGCGGTGTGGAACCACGCCGTGTTCTCGAAGAACCGCGACCGGCTGCTGAACAGCGAGGCGGCGCAACAGTTTTTTGCGGCGGGGAACCAGCAGGCGAAGCGCTTCATGTCGGACGATCACTTCACCGTCGACGGCACGCTGATCCAGGCCTGGGCCTCGCACAAGAGCTTCCGCGCCAAGGATGGGTCCGATTCCGATGGCGGCGATGGCGCGAACTTCCATGGCCAGAAGCGCTCCAACGACACGCATGAATCGACCACCGACCCGGACGCACGGCTGTACAAGAAGAGCTACGGCAAGGAGTCGCATCTGGCCTATCTGGGCCACACGCTGGTGGAGAACCGCAACGGCCTGATCGCCGCCGCCATGGTGACCCAGGCCGACGGGTACGCGGAGCGCGAAGCCGCTCTGCTGATGCTTCAGGACAAGCGCAAAGGACGCAGGCGGCGCATCACCGTAGGCGCGGACAAGGCCTACGACACGAAGGATTTCATCGCGGCCACACGCGCCTTGAACGTCACCGCGCATGTGACGAAGAACGAGAAGGGGCGCCGCTCGAACCTCGACCGCAGAACCACGCGGCATCCCGGCTACGCCATCAGCCTGAGCCGCCGATGGCTGGTCGAAAAGGGATTTGGATGGCTCAAGCAGACCGGCCCGATCCGCCAGGTGAAGCTGCGCGGACTGCACAAGGTCGATTGGCTGTTCGTCTTCAGCTGCGCCGCCCACAACCTCATGCGGCTGCCGAAACTGATCGCCCTTGGACCACAGGCAAGCCCCGTGGAGCAGTGCGCCTGAAGGCGCCCGGAGAGCCCGAAACGGCCCTCCAGGACCCATCCAGCGCCGCGTAAAAACTCGCAAAACAGACGATTCAAACCGATTTCAGAAAAGCCGGGTCAACAATCACCAGCAAAGAACCGCCACGGCGATGAAGTTCAACAAGGTCCTGGAGCGCCAAGAATGTTCCTTCTCGTCCTGCGCTCTGAACGGAGCGAATCTTCAGGAAGCTTGGTGTCTCGCGGATATCGGGAGTTTTTTTCAGCTGCGGCGTATCACCGGCTAACCGGAAGCAATCCATAGCGTGGAACGGGCTCGGCAGACATTTGACTGCAGGTCAGTCCTGCTAATGTATGGTCCGCCGCAGGACTGCAAGGGGAAGTTTGGTCGAGAAGACAAGTCTGCGCTCGGCAGAGTTCAGAGGCATCACAGAAGAACAAAACCGCAGAAATTATGGGTATGCGGAGATCCCTAGAAAATACGAGGGTGCTGACGGGTGCTGAAAACCGCCGATCTGCTATTGAGCGGATTCTCGCTCATGACCGTCCCGAAGGAAAATGTCTGGCAAGACTCTTAGAGAGAGCACTTCCTTCACTGAGACTTGCACCGATCGCCGCAACGTATTTGTAGACGACGTCACTGAGGACGATTATTTCCGTCGCATCGCTTATCGAGGGGACCCGCAGTGCTGGAGGAAGATCTACTCCTAATTCCATGATGATGCCTGGGATGTAAAGGGAGTAGCGCAACTGCGGCCGGTCGTTTTGCTTGATGGGCGACCACATCGCCCGCCAGGGGGCGGTTGTCGCATCCACGGCAACAAATATCGATGCTTGAGATGGAAACGGCGACAACGCCAATAGATACTGTTGAAGAGCCGTCATCAGCGACGGGTCGATGTCTATTTTAGGTGCGTCAGCGAACTTCACCTTCCAATCCGCAACGCCGGCCCGCCAAAATAGGCTCGCCGCGAAGTAGATCAATTGCTCGACGTCGACACCCAAAACCTGCCTCGCCGCATACACGTTCGAGCCGTCCGGCTTTGTCTCGATTGGAGTTGCACCAACGAGCATGTCTCTAAGCGGAAACGAACCGTCCGAACGGTAACGATTGCCCATCCAGTTCTCCCCACCTTTTTGGAAGCGTACTCCACAAGCTTGGCAAAGAAGAGGCATGGAAAACTGCTCGCTGCTTTGGTGTGTCTGGTCTTTCTTAAGGACGATCATCTGCTTGATGGGACCGCTTGGGTCGAGCAGTTCTTGATATAGAGATGCAGGCATGAAGTGGCTATTGATGAGAGATGCGTTCGTCCCGCAAAGCGCGCAGTTTCCGATCATAGTATTCGATTGTATTGTGCCTTTCTAAGAAGAGCCGTGACGTCGTATTCTCCACAACTACGGAACTCGTCTGGCAGAGGCCATCGACCTCTGTCGTGCCCCGGTGGAGATCAATTTGGGGAGGATGCGTAATAGCCAGATGAGTATGACCTTAGCCCAGCCAAACGCAGTGCAGAAAGGTGCCGAAGGGTGCTCAATCCATTCTGGATGAGTGACTCGCCCTGTTCTCGACAGTCGAGCAGATGACTAGTAAACATAAGCCGACTTAGCGGGACTGATCGGAGTATGAACCTCGGCGCACGTCCATTCTTGTTTTCTCTAAAGAAGTCGCAGTGCTAATCCCAACTAGAATTCCAAATGCTGCTGGAAGAACGGCAACACATCAGCAATTACGCGACCCTCTGCGCCCCAGTAGGGATCCGCGTCCCAAAGCCCGTTGTACTCCTCGGCTTCGTGCACAATGCCGAACTCATTCAGCTTGTGCGTGAGCGCATGGTTCGAGTACACGTGGTCCCAGATTGCATCGTTGCGCGACCAGTCAAACTTGAAACCACGCAGCGTCTTCAGATTGTCCGCATACTGCGGGATCATCGACTCCAGAAAGAAGCTATCTCTTAATCGCGCGGTGAGCTTCGAGTCGATCACCAACTTTCCACCCTCCCGATGCGCAGGCAGATCAACATAGAGCGGTGGCTTCTCCGGGTTCGGCAAGTGGGCCTGAAAGATCGACGTGAAGATCGCAGAGAATCCATCCTTCTTCACCTCATCCAGAGAAGCCGCATGCGCCAGCAAATCCCAATTAGGCCTTGAATCCATAATCTGCACGCCTGATCCTGTGCCCACGGGATTCATGCCGTAGATCGAACCAAAGACATCCGTATGCTTCATGGCGATGCGGATGGCGCCATAAGCTCCCATATGGTGTCCCACAAGTCCGCGCGCATCCCGCGTCGGTATGGTGCGGAAGCTGGCATCGACATAGGGGACAAGCTCCTGCACCACAAAGTCTTCCCAGTTTCCGGTTACAGGAGAGTTCACAAACCACGAAGCTCCCAGTGGAGTCGTCATATCCACAGAGACAAGGATGAAGCTGCGAACTGTACCTCGCGCGATTGCGCGGTCGAACAGAGCCTGTGCGCCGCTCTTATCAAAAAGCGTCCGATATCCATCCATTGGGCTCGGGAAAAAGTAGAGAACCGGATAGCGCTTCGACGCTCCGTCATGCCCAGCAGGCAGATACACCACCAGCTTGCGGTCGGCGCTTACGCCAATCTTGTTCCCCTCAAAGTTCTTCGAATGAATCACTCGCTCCACAATCTGGCTCTTGCTCCTATCGTTTTGAGCGACTGCGGAAACCGCACTCACAAGGAGTGCGCAGAGAACCGTTACAAATTGTTTATTTCGCGTCTTCATGCCCCCACCTTGTCGCTGGAGAGTTCCGATCGTTCTGCATGAGCCACAAGCCACCATGCGGGCAGGAACAAGAACCAGTTCTGCATGTACATGCCGCCCCAAACCAACATCAGCGCAGTCATGGCTATTGCCAACGTCAGCGCTGTCCTATGGGACAAACGAGCACGACGTACTCCCTGCACGGCACCGACCACACCTGGTAGCAGAAACAAGAGCACGCACAGACGCGAGAGAGAGGTGTCCTGAAACCGAAGCACACAGGAGAGGCACGGGATCGCGCACAAAATGCCGCTCACCCATCGCGCCTTCCCAGAGAGTGACCCCACCACAAATCCGCTCGTCCACGCCCACGACAGCATCAGCAGAGCTTCACAAAGCACGCTGCCATACCCACGCTCGCCGCTCAGAAGATGACGCGAGTCCACCGATAGCCCAAAGGACGCGCCCAGTAAGAGCAAACTCCCCGCGAAGGCCACGCTGCTCGCAACCCACCTCTGCCACGCGCGCCAAAGCTCCATCTGCTGCCGCACCACAAGTCCCAGCACAGAGCGAAGGGCGCTCCATCCACTGGCACCCGTCTCCGCCAGATCGCCCAGCACCGCATCCCGATCCTTCGGCGCAAGAAAGATCGTCGCCATCTCTGCCAGTGAACTCATGACGCACGCTCCGGCTTGCCCGTAGCCCATGAAGCGTTACGGCTTACGCGCATCATCGCTTCGTAAAACTCCTTCGCCGCATGCATGCCCTTCGGCGTCACGCGCACCATGCGTTTTGCTCTGCCGCCGCGTTGGGCCGTAGCCTCGCCCATCCACGTCTTGAGCAGGCCCTTCTTCTCCAGCCGCTCAATCGTCGTGTACAAAGCCCCAATCGAGCAGCTTCGGCCTGCTACCTTCTCAATCTCTTCACGAATGGCCGCACCATAGGCGCTCTCGCCCAGGCCAGCCGCTACGGTCATCAGAACGTATTCAAACTCACCAAGCATGATATGTACTACATTGTGCAAGTAATTAGGGATGTTTGTCAAGGGCGCGATCTCATCCTGCGGCCACCTTGATTACCTCCTCTTTGTCGGTGGCTAGCCTTGTCCACAAACTGATAGGAACTGCCTGCAAAGTCGTCTTTTCTGCAACTGGGCCAGATTAGTAACGAGACGCGCAGGTGTGAGCAATTTTGTTTTCTCGATGAGCGATAAATCTCTAGTGCCAAATCTCTAGTACCGTATCGACGGTGCTCCGCTGCCAGAACTTCTCGTGCTCCGCTGCTGCATGTGCGGAGCGGTGTGGATACGGCGATTTGCAGTAAGCCCGCTAGCGCGGTGGATGTATGGGGATTGAATGCTGTTTGCGGGGAGTCGATGCGGCTGAATGGGCACGAAATCGGATGACGGTGACCAGAGCAGGCTGGTCCGGCGGTGCGCTGGCGGTGTGCATGGGACGGCTGCAATGAAGCTCAAGGTTATGCGGAGCCGATTCGAGGCACGGGGTGGCAGGGGCAGGGTGAGGGTCCGTCGCGGCGCGGAGTCGGGTTGGCATGCGGGTGGACATCGTCTTCCTCAGGATGAGTTGAAGTGCGTGCAGGCATGCGTTAAGTTGGGGCTACCCAGCTCAACAGCGAAGTGGTGTGGAACGACGTGCAGGGTGCCGCATTTGCACTGCGGGCAGGATCGACTGAGTGCGGACTTCTGCGGTTCGGTCAGCAGTGCGCTGATGTCCCGGGTGGTGGCGTTGAGATGGAGCCGACAGAGGGCCAGTCCCTGCCGGCGGTTGCGGTTGGCGAGCAGTCCGAAGTGCCGAATCTTGACGAAGCCTGAGGGCAGGACGTGGAGCAGGAAGCGACGGATGAACTCGACCGCGTCGAGGGTCATGACGCTGCTGCGGTTGTTATGTTTTGAATCTCGCCATCGGAAGCGCACCTGGCCGTTGTCGAGGCTGAGGAGCCTTCCGTTGGAGATGGCGACGCGGTGCGTGTAGCGAGCCAGGTACTTCAGCACGTGTTCGGGTCCGCCGAACGGAGGCTTGGCATAGACCACCCACTCTCGCCGGCGCAGCGTATGGAGTAGGGAGTGAAACGCGCGTGGCTGGGAAAGCTCAGCCAGCGTGCCGGGGAAGCATAGTTGTTTCCGTCGATAACCCTGCTTCAGGAATGCGAGCAGCTTGCCGCGGAACATGCGGCTGAGCACGCGCACCGGCGGGAAGAAGCCGCGCCTGGTTGCGACCCAGCGGGACTTATCGAAGGCCAGCCCGCCGGCGGGAACGAGACAGTGCAGGTGTGGATGATGTCTCAAGTTCTGCGACCAAGTGTGCAGCACCGCAAGCACACCGATGCGTGCCCCCAGATGCCTTGGATCGGCGGCGATCTCCAGCAGGGTCTCGGAAACAGCCCGAAACAGCAGGTTGTAAAACAAACGTTGGTTCCTGAGTGCGAGCGGCACCAGTTGCTCGGTCACCGTGAAGACGACATGTGCGTAGGGCACCGGCAGCAGGCTTGCGGCCTGCTTCATAAGCCAGCGGTCGCGGGCTGAGGACTGACACTTGGGGCAGTGCCGGTTGCGGCAAGAGTCGTAAGCGACAGTCTCGTAGCTGCAGCGATCGCATCGTTCGAGATGGGTGCCGAGCGCAGCCGTTCGGCACCGGCCGATATCGCGCAGCACCTTCCGCTGCTGGTCCGAGACCACGTGGCCCCAGCGCTGAAGGAACTGGCCCTGATGAGCATGGAAGACATCGGCCACTTCGAGCCGATGTCCTGTCATGCGGTTCTGTTGCCTCCCTGAGCAGTTCGGATGACGCGAATGGGCAGGTCGTCGAGCGGACTCGCCGTGGCGTGCAGTCTGGCTTCGGAGACATGCAGATATCGTGCGGTGGTCTCGAGATCGCGGTGGCCGAGCAGTAGTTGAATGCTGCGCAAATCGGTGCCAGTATCGAGAAGGTGTGTCGCGAAGGAATGTCGAAGCACATGCGGGCTCAGCGGCTTGGAGATGCCTAGCTGCTTGCGCAGCTTCTGACAGGCGACACGCACTGCGTTCTGAAACAGGGGCCGGTCCGGCCGCTCTCCGGGAAAGAGCCAGCCCTTGGGCTTGCGCCAGCGCCAGTAGAGGCGTAGCAACTCGAGCAGCTTGGGTGAGAGCATGACCTGGCGCGGGAACTTGCCCTTGCCCTCGCGGATGTTGATGACCATCCGCTTGCTGTCGATGTCGGTGACCTTCAGTTCCAGTGCTTCCTGACAGCGAAGCCCGGCGCTGTAGTACACGGCCAGCAGTGCGCGATGCTTGGTGTTCGTCGTCGCATCCAGCAGAGCGCAGACTTCTTCCCGGCTCCAGACCGTGGGCAGCTTGCGGCGCACCTTGGGCTTGATGATCTCTTGATCAAACCAAGTCTGCTTCAGCGTGCGCGTGTAGAGGAACTTCAACGCCGACCGGGCGCACTGAAGGGTTCCGCAGGCCAGCTTCCGCTCGTTGAGCAGATACAGCAGCCAGGGACGGATATGTTCCGGGCCGAGTTGATCGGGTGACTTGTGAAAGTAGCTGGCGAACTCAGCCACTATCCGGGTGTAGGAATGAATCGTACGGGGAGAGTAGTTGCGCAGCCGGAGATCTTCCTGCATGCGCTGGCGTAGGTGAGTCATGGACACCTCCTTGGGTGTCCAAAACTCTATCCAATGCCACAGAGGCATACCCCTGCCGCGCTAGCGGCTTAGTGCAAATCGCCAACGCGCGCATTATCAGAGGGCGCCCTGTTTCGGAGGGAAGCTTGGGGCCGGGCGGGCAGCGGGGGCTTTGCCCCCGCACCCCCAGGATTTAGCGCTTTGGTGCCTCTCCCGATGCGGGCGCTCTGCCGGCAGACAGATGAAAGGGGATGCCGCAGCATCCCCCTGAATCGGTTGAGGCCACTGAGTCGGCGCTCGGGTTGCTTCCCAGCATTGCCCTATCCTCCGCTCAGTCCGGGTTCATTCTACGGCGGGGGGGAAAAGAGGCGCATCTTTGCGGTGGATTCTAAAAGGATCACACTTGACCTTGGGGGAAAGTGGTCCGGCTGAAGAATCACCTTCCCCCCCAAGGAGGTACCCAGCATGCTGAGTAGCAATGTCAAGTATATCGGCCTAGACGTTCACAAGGAAGCGATCGCGATTGCGGTTCTGAATGGCGCGGGCAAGCTGGTGATGGAATCCATCGTCGAAACCAAAGCCAGCACTCTGCTCGATTTCCTGCATGGGCTGCGCGGAGAGTTACATGTGACGTTGGAAGAAGGGACCTGGGCGGCCCGGCTGTACGACTTGCTCAAACCCCACGTACAGAAAAAAATTGTGGTTTGCAATCCGCGCCGCAACGCCTTATTGAAAGAGGGCAGCAAGAGCGACAGAGTGGATGCGCGGAAGCTGGCCGAGATGCTACGGACCGGAATGCTGCGCGCGGTCTACCACGGAGAGAACGGACTGCGGACATTGCGGGAGTTGGCGCGTAGTTATCTGACCATCAGCAAAGACCAGAGGCGGGTGATGAGTCGGCTCAAGGCGCTGTACCGAAGCTGGGGCATTCCCTGCGCCGGTAGGCAGGTCTATGCTCCACGCCATCGGGAGCAATGGCTGAGCAAGATTGCGCACGCCGGCGTGCGCCGCCGAGCAGAGCTGTTGTATCAGCAGTTGGATGGACTGCTGGTTTTGCGGCACACGGTGCGAGGAGAACTTTTGGCCGAGAGTCGGAAACATCAGGCTGTGAAAATATTGCGCCAGGTTCCCTCGATCGGCCCGCTTCGGGCCACACTGTTGCTGGCCCTGATGCAGACGCCACACCGGTTCCGCAGCAAGCGGCAGTTGTGGACCTACAGTGGCCTGGGGGTAGAGATGCACGACAGCGCACAGCACCATCGGAAGGACCAGCTTCAGCGTATCCAATTTAGAACCCCAGCATCGATTTGCTTAAGGGAACCGAACGACGTGTTTGTTCCGGGCTTCATCGTGGGCAGGTCTTCCGATCCTGCGTTGCTGGATATTGACCCGACGCCTTCTGCGAACAGTGCGTGAGGTACGAGCAACATAGCTCCGGCGGACAGGCCGGCTATCGAGAAAAGACGGCGGCGGCGCGATATTGACTCTGCTTGTTTCATAGTTCATCTCCTTTTGAATTCGAATACTGTTTGATTGATCATGCTGTTCCTGGATCTGCCAGAGGTGCCCCACCCTTTTGCGGAACACTGAGCGGTCATCAGTGGCTTTTCGCCGCGTCTTTTTCGGGAACCACGAATTCCACGACAGCTCGATCCAGAGGCTGGTGGTTTGGGTTGGCAAGGATAACCTCAACCTTGTGCGGTCCTGCAGGGAGGCCGACAAGGATGAGGGACTCGCCGCTCGCATCCGCCCAATGCCATGGCGCACCGTCGACAACGACATGGATGTGCCCGATACGCGGCGACACCTCGACGGCCTTCGGACCAAACACCGGCACAATCCGCAGATTCACGGCGCGATACTGGATGAATACCATTCCGCGGGACAACGGTTCAGCCAAAGGCGGATCGACAATAATCTTTGCGGGAGGCTGCGGCTCTGTAAGCGGCACAACTGCGGCGGGCCCAAGGATGTCCCGCGCGGTCTGTGCTGTCGCAGTGAATGCGTATGAAGCAATTGCGATGGTGCAAATCGCAAGGGCTATTCTTTTCAATCTGGTATGCATGTCTTGTCTCCTGTCTTCCAAATTAGCGCAGCGATCTGAACGCGGCCCGGATTTCTTCAGTGAAGAGTTGTGGCTGTTCCCACGCCGCGAAGTGACCGCCCTTGGCGACTTCATGAAAGTAGTAAAGCGACGGATAGGCCTGCCGTGACCAGCTTTCTGGGGCGCGATAGATCTCGCGCGGGAACACCGTGATGGCCACCGGCACTTTGATCTGATTGGTCTTCTGTGCCGCGGCGCTGAAGTTGTTGTTGTTATTTTCCCAGTAGAAGCGGGACGAAGAGGCGCCGGTGTTGGTGAGCCAGTACAAGGTGATGTCGTCGAGTATTTCGTCGCGACCGATCACGCGTTCGGGGTGGCCGTCGCTGTCGGCCCACTCGGCGATCTTTTCGTACGTCCACGCGGCCAGACCACTGGGCGAATCGGCGAGCGCGTAGCCGATGGTCTGCGGACGGGTCACCATCATCGCGCCGTAGGCCGCGTTTCTTCCGAAGAAGGTACTGAGGGCGTTGTACGCCCTCAGTTCCGGGGCGGTCAGCCCAGTGGGAGCCGGATCGCCGCTGTTGATGCCCTTCACCAGGTTCACGGGAATCGTGGCCGGCATGGTGAGATGGATGCCGAGCAGTCCAGGCGGCGCCTGGCGAGCCAGTGCGTCGGAGATGACCGACCCGTGATCGCCACCCTCCGACACGTAACGGGTATAGCCCAAGCGCTTCATGAGCATGTCCCAGGCCTGCGCCACGCGATTGGGACTCCAGCCGAGATCGGTCGGCTTGCCCGAGAAGCCATAGCCGGGGATGGCGGGGATGACGACGTCGAAGGCGTCTTGTGCGCGCCCACCGTAGGCAACGGGGTCGGTGAGCGGGCCTATCACCTTCAGGAACTCCAGCGGCGAGCCGGGCCAACCGTGGGTGAGAATCAGCGGCAGCGCGTTCGGTTCACGCGAACTCACATGGATGAACTGGATATCCACGCCGTCGATTGTGGTCACGAACTCCGGCATCGCATTCAACTTCGCTTCTACGTCGCGCCAGTTGTAGCCGCTGCCCCAGTAGTGCATCAGCGCCTGCATCTCCGCCAACCGGATGCCCTGGGATTCGTCATTGACCGTCTCCTTGTCAGGCCAGCGTGTCGCCGCCAGGCGTTGGCGGAGATCAACGAGTTGTTCTTCCGGAACGTTGATATGGTAGGGGCGAATTGAATCGTCTTCAGCCGGTGCGCCCTGATTGGCAGGAAATGGGCTGGCGACAACGGCTTTCGCATAGGTTGAGCCCGTCTGAGCGCTACTTTGAGCGACAGACAGGGCAAGGCCGGCTACACTCACAATTGCCAATGTGGCTCGTAAGCTGCGGCGCTGCGGCCGCAACGATTCTGGGGCAGACGGCGTGATTTGAGATTGGATCATCATGTGTTCTCCTTAAGACAATGCTGGGTCGTGTGCGTCCGACGAAATCGGACGAATCGGTGAATATCCCTGTTGTGGATCAGCCTAGTGTGAACCGGAGATCAGCTGTCGATCGATTAGGCGTGGATAGCGTCGACATGTTGAGCGCCCTCTGGGTTACTGAAATTGCCATTTGCCAAATCATCTATTAGAAGTAGACCGGTCGGCTCAAGATTCAATATCGATGTGGCGATAAACGCGGCGGGGTTCCGCTTTCACCAAAGCGGAGTGAGGGTTCGACTTTGGCTGACGATTTAGGCTGCTGATTGAGCTACTCCAATCGGAGCATCAGTGCTACTTGGCTGCGAAGACCATCCGAGCGGCCCGGTTCGAAGTCCGAGAATAACGGGTATTCGAACATGCCAGCGTGAACCACCTGGGCTTCGCCGGCAACCACACCGTGCCCGTCGCTAGTTCTCGATCAGCTTCGCGCCGAGCGGCAGGAGCGGGGCCGCGTAATGCGACCCCGCAGGGGTTCAGCTTCGGATGAATGCCAAGAGGTCCGCATTGATCACCTCGGCATTCGTGGTCATCATGCCGTGGGAGAAGCCGGGGTAAATCTTGAGCCTGCCATGCCTCAGCAACTTAGCCTGCAGCAATGCAGCGTCTTTGTAGGGTACAACCTGGTCATCATCGCCTTGCATCACGAGGGTCGGCACCGTGATCGCTTTCAGATCGTCCGTTTGGTCCGTCTCAGAGAAAGCCTTGATGCCTTCGTAGTGGGCGAGCGCGCTGCCCATCATCCCCTGACGCCACCAATTCTGGATAACTCCCTGCGAGGCTTTCGCGCCGGGTCTGTTGAAACCGTAAAACGGACCCGAAGGGACATCGAGAAAGAACTGCGCCCGGTTATCAGCTAGCGCCTTGCGGAAGCTGTCGAACACTTGAATTGGAGTGCCGCCCGGGTTCTTCTCGGTCTTGACCATGAGCGGGGGAATGGCGGCGATAAGCACGGCCTTGGCTACGCGGCCCTGAGGCTCGCCGTACTTCGCAACATACCGCGCCACCTCGCCGCCACCCGTCGAATGTCCGACGTGGATCGCATTCCTCAGGTCGAGATGCTCGGCCACTGCCGAAGCATCGGACGCGTAATGGTCCATGTCGTGGCCAGTGTCCACTTGCGAGGAGCGGCCGTGACCGCGCCTGTCATGCGCGACGACACGATAGCCGTTGGCAAGGAAGAACAGCATCTGCACGTCCCAGTCGTCCGACGACAAAGGCCAGCCATGGTGAAACGCGATGGGCTGAGCGTCCTTCGGGCCCCAGTCCTTGTAGAAAATCTGTGTACCGTCTTTGGTTGTAATCGTTGGCATACCATTCCCTCCTGTGTTTGGTCGTGAAGTTGTCGAAGCCGTCATTCCATGCAAATATAGAGCCGGTTCTCCGATTGCTGCTCCTGCCGCCAAGGCACCAAGTGTAATCAAGACATCGCGCCGGTTGGGGTAAAGCATTGTGTGACCTCCTTGAACTATGTGGGCTCGGTTGGGGATCAATGGCAACATGCGGGAACCCCATCAGCCTTCTTATCGCGACAGAACCAGATTTATTGCGAAGCTGTTCGGGCTCACTGCCTAACTTTCGCCACGTTTCACCACTCCAACTCGTCTTCTTCCTCAACTGTCTTGAAGTTCGCAATGAAATCTTTTCCGCTTATATGGAGACTTGCAGCGTCTTCAAGGCCCGCAGGAAGTGAACAGGATGGTAGTCGAAGGTCTTCGACTCCAGAGTTATGTCGGGTGTCCGGCGCAGCAGGCCTGAGAGCGCAATTTGCGTCTCCAGTTTTGCTAGAGTGGCTCCGATGCAGAAGTGGGAGCCGTAGCCAAAGGCCAGCGAGTGGGGCTTTGAGCGTGTTAGATTCAAGGTTTCGGGATCTTTGAATTCAGACGGATCGTGATTGGCTGCGCCGGTCCCGACTTGGACCCTGCTGCCCTTTCGCAGGACGTGGCCGTCGAGTTCGACGTCTTCTGTCATGACTCTGCTGACCCAGAGGACCGGACTTATGAAGCGGAGGAGTTCTTCTATCGCATTTCCCAACAGCTCGGGTTGCTCGCGGAGTTGGTTCCACAGTCGCCGCTCCGACAGGAGATGGCGCATGGACCCGGCCAGAAGATTGGCGGTTGTTTCGTGGCCTGCAGTGAGGAGGAAGTTGCATAGGACGACGATTTCGTCATCGGACAAACGTGAGCCGGCGTCGCCTTGGTTGGCCAGTGTGGAGATAAGGTCTGCTGTGGGAACCGCGCGGCGCTGCAGGATGAGTTCTTTCAGAACCACCTCCGCTTGCTTGAGGCATACAGCAATCTGGGCTACCTGCGAAGAGTCACTGCGCAGTGCGGCAGTTGGAAATTTCACGATCGCCGCCGCCGCCTCGCGGATTGTCTGATGGTGTTCGGCCGGAAGACCCAACAGGTCGAAGATGACGAGCGAAGGCAGAGGATAGGCGAACTGAGCAACGAAATCGGCTGTTCCGGTTTGCTGCAAATTGTCAAGCAGGCGTTCTACGCGCTGCGATATTGCGCCTTGCATTTCTGCGATCAATGCCGGCGTGAATGCCTTCATCAAGGGCTTTCTCTGGTCAGCGTGCCGCGGCGCGTCAGTGGCTTGGATTGCTGTGTACCAGAAGCGATAGCAGATATCGAAGCTTGCTCGTGTGTCTTGCGGCATGTGTTTGGTTCGCTTTTCTATTTCGACACCGGTTGCGGAGGAGAATTGTGCCGGGGACTGGAGCGCCCACTTTGCATCCTGGTAGCGGGTCAGCATCCAGAAGGAGTGCTGGGAGTTCCAGTAGACAGGGTGCGACTCCCTGAGCCTTGCGAAGAAAGGGAATGGTTCTTGAAGATGCAGTGGCGCAAAGGGGTCGAAGAGTTCGACCCCTGGGGATTGAATGCTCGATGACGTGACGATGGTGTGACTCCTAGATGTGGCCGTACTCGCGAATGCAGGCACGCTTTAGTTAAACACTAAAGATGGCGGTTTATTCCTGGCTTGCATCACTGGGTCCTTCCGGAGTGCATCATGCCGCTTCTTGGATTTGGCGCGTAAGCTTTCTATCAACCAGCGAAATAAGTAGCGAACCAAGAAATTTGGACTGCCGCTCCCATAGTTTCAAAGTGATCCTTTTCTTTGGCCTTCCCGACCGTTCGGGTTCCGAGGCCTGTCACCCCTACGGGTAGCCCCATCGTCTAATCCCGCTCAGAATCGAAACAGTTCCCATCAAGCGGTAAAGGATAGTTTCGCCGTTCTGGCCAAACTATGCCTTATTTCACACAACATTCCACGATTCGCCTTGAGGAAAATCTCATGCGCAATGTCGCTCGCATCAAACTTGGCTACTACCCTCTTCCTCCTGGTGAGGGATCTCGCCTCAGACAGCTTCTTCACTACCCTTCGGTTCCGGTATCCGTACTGGACCCATGCGCCGGAACCGGAGCTGCGCTTCTCCAACTCACCGACGGCACCAATACGAATCGATACGCCGTGGAACTCGATGCCGAACGCGCACGGCTGGCGCAGGACGCAGTGCTACGACAAGCTAGAAAAAGCTATTGTGGAATGTCTTAAGTAGGGGAAGCCTCGCCCTGTCTCCAGAGGAGCTTCGAGACTACGGGCATGTACAAGTACCAAGCACATCCGGCAGTCGGAAACGTGCGCAATCGGGGACCGGAAATGCTGCAGGACCAGGGATTGAAGTCAGTTCACCCATCAAGAGCCTCGATTACAGCGAATCACCTTCAGGCGGACGCAAGAGTTCATGCTGCGTCACCCGATCCAGAGCGTTAGCGGTGGCCCACGTTGCCACTTTCAAAATGCCGGAAAACTGATGCTCTTCACCCGTTGGAGTGGTCAATAAATAGACCCCGGCTCGAACGTCTTCGGTGAGGTTCGGCCTAGTCGCAAGCTGTACCGACCAGACGCAAAAGCATCGTGAGTTGTAGAAGGACTGTAAGCGTCTTGTGTTGCTTTCAATTACCCGCAATTCGTTACTGAGTCTGGCTGGTTATTGATGGATTGTATGAGATGCAATTTCCAGGATGAGCGCCATGGCAAGCGTCTACGACAGCTCCGGAACTCTGCGCGGAGTGGAGTGAATCGGCAGGGCTGTTCTGATCAGCCGTTTACATCCTTCTCTACCGTCCTCTAGGCGTTTGCCGCCTTCTTCGCTGCCTTCCTTACCTTCGCCCAGCGAGCCTTCTGCGCGAGAGCAATCTTCTTTTTGCCCTCTGCGCTCATGACCCGCTGAGTGAGTTTGACTGCGACAGGCTTGGAGACTGCATCACTGGCTTTTCCAATCGAGACTGTGCCCTTCCTCTGTAAATTCTCCGCGTCGCCATAAAAGCGCTATAGTGAATGGAAAATTTGGGGGAATCGTTCTCTGTTGGAAAACGAGGGTTGTATCCGCGTCGGTAATAGCTGGGTCAAACGAGATAAGGGAGATGCTTTTCAACGGGCGGCCGTATATAGCCTTTTGTCCTTCGCCGGCGCGGGAGAGCTCTTTCGTAGATTTCTCAACCACGATTTCGATCGCATACGCGTAGAAACCTCCCAGCTCTGGATTATCATTGGAATTAAGAATCTTCTCTATCCCTCTATCGAGGGGCGTACCACGGTTAAGGTATACGCGACGCTCCTCACTTATAAATTTTCCCGTAGTGCGAAATAGTGATCCTTCAAGAAGTGATCGGTAAAGAGAGTAGCTAAACGCATAAGCGTTGCGCCCAGCGGTCCTTCTCTGAACGATGCTGCGGCCTTCACTGAAGGCTAAGCGCTTGCCTTTTAGTGCTGCTTGAAATTGCAAGCCAATGGCTTTTAATATTGCTAAACGTCCATGCGCAGGCATGAAATTATCCTCCAGTACAACGCGATATCATCGTTTTAGTGCAATGAGATAACCGTCGGTCGTCTTTCCGAAGTCCATCGAGAACAATGACGTGCAAATCCCCGAATGAGCTTGCTAGATGAATAACAGTCCTATGAGCTGTTTTATTCCCATGACCCAAAACTAAGCCGTTTTGAGGCTGAGAGATTTTCGCCAGAGGTTGGGGTATGACAACATAAATAAGAGAGGCGTTGGATCGCTTGTCGGCGACTTACTGGTCTCGGACGAGAACAGCCAGCGAGATGGCGCGCCCCGAAGTTTTTCGCTCTTCACTATTTTCGCGCATAATAATGTCCTCTATCGAATTCTTCGGATTTCGCCCCGGGATCTGTGTGCACGCGACATCGGGAGGCGGTGGAAGGAGCCGCCTCCCATGCCCCCCAAAAACAGCCACGCAAGTCTGCCAGATGTTCTGTGAGCCTCACCGTTCCTGAACTACCTGCGCACCACCGAGAGCAGGGGTGCTCTCTTCATTATTGTTAGCGGTCGGGCGCTTTACGCCATCAACCGGATTGCCAAGGACTGCATTGCGTTCCCACAGATAATCGAAGAGGGATGAAAGCGCCGAGAGCTGGCGCCGATGCCCCAGGCGACGATTGCCTTCTTTCGCTTGCGTGCAGTGCGGAAGAATACATCGGCGTTCTTGGCGCAGCGGCTCGGAAGTGCCCGACGCTTCGCTCTAGGTTACATAGGTTGAAAGAGGCAAAGGATTGGGCGTACGGAAGAGATTATGTATTGGGCGCAGGCGGATTGTGCTTGACTCTGGCGGGCTGGTTGATAGGATGGCGAGCAACCCAGACTCGATTACATCGGATACGCGGAGATTCTTATGTCTGAAGTCGACCCTCAATCGCTCCAAGGAAAACCACCCGAAGAGGCGTCGACAACGGAGCCTCGGAGCAATGCGGACGTGACACAGAAGTCCAACATGAAACAGCAATCTGCACGAGAACCGAAGGGCATCTTCGTGTGTTGCGACGGTACCGGGAACGAGTTTGCGGCGAAGAATTCGCTGGACGGCAACTCGAATGTGGTGAAGCTGTATACGGCATTGAAGCTTGATAATCAACAGGTGGCTTACTACCATCCTGGTGTTGGCACCCTAGGAGATCCTGGAAAAGAGGGACTGGCACGGAAGTGGTCGGTCGTTAAAGGGCTGGCGTTTGGAAGTGGCTTTGAGGGTAACGTGCTGGACGCATACCGCTACCTGATGCAGCATTATGCGGACGGCGACAGGGTGTATATCTTCGGGTTTTCGCGCGGTGCCTATACGGCTCGGGCGCTGGCAGGTCTGCTGCACGGATACGGGTTGCTTTGCCGAGGAAACGAGGGCCATATCCCTTATGCCTGGCGCATGTATACCGAGAAGATAGCGACCCAAAAAGAACTGAACGCACATACCCATCTCGACAGACACGACTTTTCGGGACACGTTTTCTCATAAGAATTTTTCGATTCATTTCATTGGGTTGTGGGATACGGTGTCGTCCGTGGGTTGGATCACGACGCCACTACGGTTGCTGGACATGGCGGAGAATCCAATTATTCAGCGCGGACGACATGCCGTGAGCATCGACGAACGGCGGTGCTTCTACCGCGACAATCTGTATGGCAAACCCGTGGCGGTTGACATTCCGGTTGCGTTGCGCGGTACACCGGCGGAGGCCGCGATCCCTAAAATGCAGGACGTTTTGCAGGTCTGGTTTTCGGGAGTTCACTCAGATGTGGGCGGGAGCTATCCGCAGCTACAGAGCGGGCTGGCGAATATTACGTTGAAGTGGATGATCGAGGAGACCAAAAAAGCAGACGCTCATTTTGATGAGGAACGGGTGCGTATGGTGCTGGGCACGCCGGGGCCCGGCGAACCTTCGCCAGCTACTGCGGCGCTGGCACCGATGTACGAGAAGCCAAAGTCCTATATGCTGCACCGATCGCTGCATGGGATCTGGTGGCTACTAGAACTGTTTCCGCATCGTTATTACGACAAGGATGATTCGACCGTGAGGAAGCGAATTTCGCTGGGGGCGTACCGCAAGATTCCGACAGGGTCACTCGTTCATCCAAGCGTGAGAGAGCGATTCGAGACGCAAGCCTGCTATCGGCCAATGAACATCGCGAGCGAAGACTTGATAGATACGTCGGCGGCGGGAGCGGGAGCGCCTTCGAGTCATGACGCGTACCTGCGGTTTGAGCCGAAGAAGTGCCGCGAGTACACGTTGCGAGAGAATTCCGTCCTAGTCTTTATTGTAACGGCCCTTCAGCTTGGGCTGGCCCTCTATCTAGCGTCATGGCTGATCGTACTGGCTGATCTTCATTCGCATCCGCGAGAGATTTTGACGTTTGCGTGGAAAGAGTGGCCCGTGGCGGAACGGTTCGTGATGAGTCACTGGTTCTCGAAGCTCGGGCAGGTCGCGGCTATCTTATGGACATCGCTTTTAGCGGCGGTCGTAGTCCTCACCGGGAGGTTGATTTCGTTTGCGAAGTCCCAGGTGTAACCGGGTTCGGCGGTTTTGTGACGAAGGGCTCGGCAGGACTGCTTGAACTAGCTGGCGGCCTTTGGAAGCGTCTTCTCTGAATGTTCGGTAGTCGCTCCGCTAGTATAGCGAATGGCTAAGAGTAGAAAGCAAGAGCCTTCCATTGCCAGAGATGACGCCAGAAGAACGCCTGGTTGTCGACGGGTGGATATCGCGATCGCCTGGACAATTTATGGGCAATTCTTTTCGAGCATGCTCCAGGCTAGGTTCGTCGCAACACACAATGGATACAGCTATCAGGTTCGAAGGTCTTTGGGTTGAAGGGCGTTTGAGACGACTGCAAACCCCGAATTTCTAACGCGAAATGTATTTTATCGTTCTCTACTTGTAGGCAGTCCCGCAAGTGTTCTGACAGTACGGGTCCGCGCATCCGTGGTCTCGGATCTAGACCTGTGGCACCCGGGTTCTGGCACCCAGAGACCGTGACCCCCCGCAGAATTCTGCTTCGGCGTTCGTGAGGCCCATGCAAGATCCCCAAAATGTTTGACCTGAAGCGGATTTCTGGGCTTCTTTTTGTTAATGATCGACTTGGAATTTCAGTCGCACGCGTAAATGCCTAAAGCTGATGTTTCTTTGGACTGGATGTGGGATGGACTCGCTCCTTCCACATGCGTCCCCGGTTACCGAAGCCCACTTACATGGACTTCCCAAGATACTGTCCGTAGCGAACAGGCGAGTGGTCCGCCAGGGGCTCGGACAGCGGGTTGGGAAGGCCCTCCATCCAGTGTGTTGTCAGGAATCCGCCGGGTAACTTGGCAATGGCATCGATGTCGCTGGGAAGGTCAGGTGGGCTGATCCGCAACGTGTGACCCTGGTCCAGCCAAAAGACGGCAATGGACGGGTGCGCGTAGAAGTGGAGAAAAACCGGCGGCACGTGTGTGACAATGTCCAGATTATCGACGGCGCGATAGCACGCGCGTGTGCGCGCCGCGGCGTCAATCACATTGCCGTAGTCGGGGTTGCCCACGCGGGGACAGCCGAACGTGATTAGGCTTGAGTCCGGATCATTGAGCCGCGTGAATGCCAACGTCGCCATCGCCCCGCCCAGGCTGTGTCCGGTGATGCAGATGTTCTGCTTAGGATGATTGGCGCGATAGCCAGCGACACATTGAGTAACCTGACCCCAGACCGAGTCAAGATATCGCTTGAAACCAGAATGAACCAGGGCACCCGCTTCCGGGGTCCGATCGATCTCCGCATCGGCCGCTTTGTCGTTGTTGTTGTCCGCCTCGGTGCCACGGAAGGCCAGCAGGGCGTGGCTGTCGTTGGAAGCGAAGTAGCCACGGCCGGTGTGGGCACCGTCCACAAAGCAATCTCCGATTGGCTGAGAATTCGGATACCCCGCGGCAGCCAAGATTCCCTGAAGATCGGCGAGGACCATTCTCTGCTGGACGAATCGGGCGTAGGCGAGCATCGAGGCATCTGCCGCTCGCGCCAGGCTCACCTTGGGTGATTCGCCGGTTTGGTAGGGCGGCGTTTCCAAGTAGATGTAGTCGCCTCTCTTCGGTGGATAGAAGAGGTTTTCCGGGGTGGGATCAAGGCAGGAAGCGCTGGTAGGACTTGCGGGGTTGAGCATAACTCCTCCGTGAGGCGTGCTCGCGACAAAAGCTCCCAGCAAGCTACCGGGCGACCGGCAATAGGGCATCACTTGTCGAGCTCGAAGTATAGCCGAGAACGCACTCGCTACCGGATGCTTTTTCGGGTGGCGCTTTCGGGCTTGAGCGCTGGCCGCCCGCTCAACGCGCCCCGTGCGGCAGACCGCTATGATCCGGAATCTCCTTTTTCGGGCCCGATTTGACTGTTGTACTCCTGCTCCCGAGTGGAATGGCAAGACCGAAGCTGCATTTGCAGTCGAAAAGCTGGGCGGCTTCGCGATGTTGGCGATAGTGTCCTTTGTCGGTTCTGAGGTGACCAGCCTCGAAGACCCAATTCACGAAACGTCGCTGCATCTGAAATGCGACCTGATAGAGATCAAGCAAAGGGATCGGCGGCAAACATGGGATCACTTCGCACAAGCTGACTTCAGGTCATCAAAACAAACGCAGCTATTCGATTGCGCTCGCATCTTCCAAATGGGTCCCGGATCGATCGTCAGTGTTTGCGAAGAATCTGAGTTTCCATTGGCTGGAGCGTCACTACGACGATGTTGACAGGGCCGCTTCCCTGGGAGCCATCGACCTCGTTGATGGTGACAGCGCCGCCTGCGAGCTGGCTTACAGGCGACGGAACAGCCGGAGTTGGCTGGTTGCTGTACAGCACAGCGAAATTGTCACCGGGCGTGCTGAGGCTCGAATCGATGATGACCGACACTGTCTGTGCGGCGGTGGTGCTGAAGTTGGCGACGGTCAGGACCTCCTGATCGTTGAGGATACGTGAAAAAGCGATTACGCCCGGACTGAAGCTGGAGATGCCAAAAGTACGCTGGTCGCCGGAGATCGGCCGAAAGTAGAAGCGGCCATAGCGGAGAGCGGCCTCGGCGGCACGGACAGTGGCCATGCCTCGGATTTGTTGGTAGAAGGGGTTGGTCCGGTCAAAGGCACCCGGGGCTCCCCATAGTGCTTCGCGCACGGCCGGGTCAGAGCCCGCGCCGTGGAGGCCCTTCTCGGTCCCGTAATAGATGCAGGGGATTCCGGGGAGCGCAAGAAGACATGCCAGGCCCGCGGTCACTTGGTTGTCGAAGATCGGGATGCCATCCGGCGGGATGAAGCGAATGCGGGCATGATTATCGTGATTGTCCACAAAAGTCACGAAGTAGCGAGTGGCATCGCCATGCGAACTGAGGACGGTCTGTTCGATCCGCTTGCGCTGCTGGTACATGCTCACCAGGGCTTGCGGAGCGGCGGAACCTTTGATGAGCGGCACGATATTGTTAAAAAGCGGATAATCGAGAGCTGCGTCGACGCCCACCATATCACCCTGATCGGTGGTGTTCTTGCCGATAAAGCGGGCGATGTCGCTTTCTTCGTTGCCGTCTAGCACCTCACCGAAGGTGAAGAAGTTCTTCTTGCCGATGCTCAGGGCAAACTCGCGCATGGAGTTGCCGAAAATTTGGGCGAGGTCTCCTTTGAGATAGCGAAGGGTGTCGATGCGGAAGCCGTCGATGTCGTAGCGGGCGATGACGTATTGATAGGCACGGATGAGGAATCGCTGAACATCGGTTTCCCATGTGGATAGCTGCTTGAATGGAGCGAAGTCCCCTATAGTGTCGTCGCCGCCTGGGGCCGGATTGCCCTGACGCCTGAAGTACTCGTTTTGCTGCAATTCGACGGGCCAGACGAGTTCGTCCAGCGTCGGGTTTGGCACAGCCGCCGGACTTGTAAATGCCGGCACCGCATTGCCAGCCGCGTCCCGCCACTGCACATCCATGCGGTTATTGCTGTAGGGGACACCGCTGTCGCCACTAGGGGCGTAGCCGAAGACATTCGCGGTGTGGTTGAGGACGATGTCGAAGATGACGTAGAGGCCTGCTGCGTGGGCTGCATCGACCAGAGTGCGCAGCTCCTGATCGGCGTTGGCTGGGACGTCGGCAAAGAAGGGATTGGCGCGGAGGAAGTCCTGAATGCCATAGCCGTGATACGAACCTTGATCGAAACTGGCGTTCTTCAGTACTGGGCTAAGCCATATCGCGCCAGCACCGAGACCCTTGATATAGGGAAGCTGTTGTTGGATGCCGGAAAACTTGGCGCCTTGATACCGGAAGCAATTGGGATCGTCGAAGGGCGGGTGAAGAGGGGGAGCAGCCTGGTTATTGAAACGATCCACCATGAGGAAGTAGATCCACTCATCACGCCAATCGGCAGGAGAAGGAAAGGCTTGTTGGGCAGCGGTTGCAGCATCCAGAACAGCTTGAAAGTCAGGTGCAAAGAGGGAAGTCGGCATGATGCTCTCCTGTTCAGCTGAATCGAGAAAGCAAACTGCGATGGATAAGCTATGACGTCTGTGACGGTGGTGGAACCATAGATATACCACAGTACGGCTGTTCACCTCTCCCGAGAATGGCTACAAACGGGCAATTTTAGCGTAACCGTGCGGCAGTTTGAGTCTCTCTACTATCTGTGGCACCCAACAAAGGAGGCGGTTAAGGAGCCGCCTTCTATGTCAGCCAAAACACGTCAAAGCGAGTTTGCCAACTCGACCACTGTTCCCGAATTAGAACAATCGAAGACTACCGTGCTCAATATGCTGGCGTCTGCACATTCCCGTCGGAGCTACAAGTACGCCATCGAGAAGTTCATTGCCTGGTATTGCTCTGAGCCGCGGCTTGGATTTAATCGGTCCGTCGTGGTGCGATATCGCTCGTTCCTTGAGGGCCTTTCCCTGTCGGCTGCTACGATCAACCTTCATCTTTCCGCGATCCGGCGCTTGGCCGATGAGGCTGCGGAGAGCGGTTGGTTAAGCCCGGAGCTGGCGATCGGAATCCGGCGAGTTAAGGGAGTCAAGCGGCTTGGTCGGAGGATTGGAAATTGGCTAACGGGTGATCAGGCGCAAGAGCTATTGAATGCCATTTCTCAAAGCACCCTACGTGGCCGGAGAGACGCTGCAGTGATCGGACTGCTGCTCGGATGTGGTCTGCGACGCTCGGAAGCCGCGAACTTGCGAGTAGATCAGCTGCAATTGAGGGAAAGCCACTGGGTGATCGTCGATATGGTTGGGAAAGGCGTACGACTGCGAACGGTCCCCGTGCCCGCGTGGTGTAAAGATCTCATAGATGTTTGGATCCACGACACAGGAGTGACTGAAGGCAAGGTGTTCAGACGAGTTTCGAAGAATGGGACTCCGCAGGAGGAAGGAGTGACAACCAACGTAGTCTGGATATGCCGTGACGTGAAGCGATACGCCAAACGAATCGGCATTGGCCATCTGGCACCCCACGATCTTCGTCGCACTTGTGCCCGCCTCTGCCATGAGGCCGGAGGCGAACTCGAACAGATTCAGTTCTCCTAGGTCACGCGTCGGTGCAAACCACCGAACGGTACATCGGATGCAGGCAGAACCTCAGAGAAGCGTTGAATGATCGATTTCGAATCTCGCTCGCAAACACGGCGTGATAATCCGGTTTATCGTTCACTATATGGGTCGGCGAGCCGCATCAGTTTTTTTCGCCACTTGTCCGAGAAGCGGACTATACGTCAAGTGGAGTAGGAAATCCACGGGTCGGAGTTGTCGTTCTTCGTCTCCAATGAAGACGTCTCCCTCGCCCAGAGCGTCGCAGAGCCGATCGATGCCATCCGCGATCGCTGCGTAGAACTGACCGATCGTCTGATACTCCCCGGGTTGAGGCTCTGCATCCTGTGCAGCTGGCAATTCAATCTTGAGGAAAGTATTGAGAGCATCATGGGAATAGCGTTCGCTTCGAAACCTCAAAGCG
>JAOAPF010000230.1 GCA_025462755.1 Edaphobacter sp. | reverse complement strand
AGCCGGGAGGTTTATCGCAATCCCTGGACCAGCGTCCGTGAAGATGTGATCGAACGGACGAATGGGGTGCGCGGGATTTACGGGGTGGTCGATAAGGATCCGGCTTCGATTATTATTCCGCTGGATGCGACGGCGGAGGGGGACTTTGTTTATTTGATTGAGCAGTTCCGGTATACCGTCGGTGGACGGCACTGGGAGCTTCCGCAGGGCGGGTGGGAGACGGCGGAGGTGGTGCCGGAGGAGATGGCTCGTGGGGAGTTGAGGGAAGAGACGGGTCTGACGGCGGAGCGGATGACACTTCTGTCGACGCTACAAATTGCGTATGGGGTGATGAACCAGAAGCACTATATTTTTCTCGCGGAGGGGCTGGCGATGGGAGAGGCCACTCCGGATGCGGAGGAGACTGATCTCGTGGTGCAGCGGGTGAGTGTGGGGGAGTTTGAAGAGATGATCGTGGATGGGACGATTGTCGATAACTGCACGGTGGCCGCGTGGGGGCTGTATCGGCTTTGGCGAGAGCGGCAGAGATAATTTGCCGGGGCGCATTCCCGGATTTGCGCAACATCGTGTCAGGAAGACGAGAGTCTTTGTTTTCGCATCAAAAATACCGGTGAAGAAATTTGTCCGAACAGAAAAATGAACGGGTCGAAGCTCCAGGTATTTCGAAGCGGCGCAAAGTGTGGACATGGATTGTTGCCTCTTTGCTGATTGCTGTCGTGGTTCTTGGTGTGATCGGCGAGGTGATGGTGCGCCGGGCGAGGCCGATTTTGAAGGGGCGTGTCATTGAGACGCTGAGTACACGCTTCAATAGCAGGGTGGAGCTGGATGGTTTTGACGTTTCGCTCGTGAAGGGACTTGAAGTTTCTGGAAGCGGACTTCGGATTTTTCCGGAGGACGAGGTGGTTGCGGCGGGCGCGACTGAGCCGCTGATTGCGTTGGGGCGCTTTTCATTTCATGCGAATTTGGCGGGGTTGTTTGTAAAGCCGATGCATGTGGGGACGGTGCATGTGACGGGCACGGCGATCCACATTCCGGCTCGGGAGATGCGGGCGCAGGCGCCGAAGGGTCAGCGTCATATCGGCAAGATCAAGATTGTGGTGGATGAGATTGTGTTCGAGGATTCGAAGCTGGTGATCGGGACGTTGAAGCCGGATAAGGATCCGCTGGATTTTGAGATGAGCCGCATTGTGATGCGGAACGTGGGCCCAAATGCGCCGTGGGATTATGACGCGACGCTGGTGAATGCGACTCCGAAGGGCGATATTCATGCGAAGGGAACGTTTGGGCCGTGGAATAACGATAGTCCGGGAGACTCGGCAGTGACGGGGCACTACACGTTCGATCATGCGGATTTGAACACGATCAAGGGTATTGGAGGGATCCTGTCTTCGGTGGGGGAGTTCACGGGGCAGCTCGACGATATTGTGGTGGATGGGACGACGGAGACGCCGGACTTTTCGTTGGATACCGCGAATCATCCGATGCCGCTGCATACGAGGTTTCATGCGATTGTGGATGGGACGAATGGGAATACTTATTTGCAGCCGGTGGAGGCACGGTTGGGTGAGTCGGATTTTAGTTGCCATGGCGCGGTGGTCAATGTGAAGGGGAAGGGGCACATCATCGATCTCGATGTGACGGTGCCGAATGGGCGGATACAGGATTTTCTGCAGCTGGGGGTCAAGACAACTCCCGTGGTGATGACGGGGCGGCTGATGATGAAGACGAAGCTGCATATTCCTCCGGGGAAGCAAAGTGTGACGCGGAAGATCGGACTGAAGGGTGGGTTTACGCTGCGCCAGATTCACTTTACGAATCCTGAGGTGGAGGACAAGGTGGATATGCTGAGTCTGCGGGCGCAGGGTGACGCGAAGGACGCGAAGCCAGGTGCGGAGGACGTGCACTCGGAGATGGTGGGGCAGTTTGTGCTGGCGGGCGGCAAGCTGAGCTTCAGCAAACTAAACTACATGCTGCCGGGGGCGACGGTGGAGTTGACTGGAGAGTATTCCCTGGATGGACAGCAGTTTGAGTTTGAGGGGAAGATGCGGACGGATGCGAAGGTGTCGCAGATGGTGGCTTCCAAGTGGAAGTCTATTTTGCTGAAGCCGGTGGATCCGTTCTTCAAGAAGAATGGCGCGGGGGCGGAGATTCCGGTGAAGATAAGCGGGACGAGGTCTGCGCCGAAGTTTGGGTTGAATTTGCGGCGCAAGGGGAAGTAGCAAATCGGCATGGTCCTGTCTGCAAGGTTAGAGACAGAATCGCGACGCGTAGCATGATTGTTAACCTACAGAAACAGCAAGATCCCTCCACTCCGCTGCGCTCCGGTCGGGTGACGAATTTTTGTTTAATGACTCCAGAGACGGCGCTGAAAATCGGGCGGTTAGATACACCTGCGGCTGGGTCCACCTACAGTGATGTCGCTCCAGACTGCTGTTTGTGGCTACTGTTTGCGTCGTGAATAGCGGGTTGCGCTTTCGGCGAGGATGAGGGCGAGGCCGGCGAAGAGAATGACGGCTGTGATGCCGGAGGGGATGTTGAGGTGGGGCGTCGCCCATCGCACCAGGGCGAGCCAGATGAGGATGGCGAGGGCAAAGCTGCTGTCGTCGACGAAGAGGCCGAAGATTTCGCGGAAGATATTTTCCAGCCACTTCATGGGGATCTCCTAGGTGTGGGATGAAACGGCTTGCGAACGGCTGCGGCAGAGAGGCACGATGCCGAGTGCGAGGACGAGATAAGCGGCGATGAGCGCTGGGATGGACCAGTCGGCTCCTGGCCATTCGAGGTGCAGGCCTTCGCCGACCCAGAAGGTTCCGAAGGCCGAGAGCAGGACACCGACGATGAATTTGAGCGTGTTTTCGGGGATTCGGGCGAGTGGGCGATGCAGGATGAGCCCGAGGGCGATGACGGCAAAGAGGGCGGCGACGGCTCCGAGGCTGGCGGGGAGGAGCATTCCGGTGTGGCCTGCTCCGATGGCGATGACGATGAAGACGACCTCGGTGCCTTCGAGCATGGTGATG
Source organism: Edaphobacter sp. (assembly GCA_025462755.1). Classification (GTDB taxonomy): domain Bacteria; phylum Acidobacteriota; class Terriglobia; order Terriglobales; family Acidobacteriaceae; genus Edaphobacter. Next base: position 263 of record JAOAPF010000230.1, on the reverse strand, counting down.
TTGAAGGCGGCGGCGAAGGCGATTTTGTCCCATGTGGCGGAGCCGCTGCCGAGACGATGCATGGCCTCGGTGTTTTTTTGGAAGGCGGCTTCCTCGTCGTGGAGGGGGATTTGGCCGGCGGAGCGGAGGATGGCTTTGCGCAGCCAGCGGAGACCGAACAACAGCAGGAGCGTGCCGACGACAAGCTGGACGATGGGCAACGGAATGCGGGCGAGTGCTGTTCCGAGCGCGGCGATGATGACGAGCAGGACGGCGATGGCGGT
>JAOAPF010000191.1 GCA_025462755.1 Edaphobacter sp. | reverse complement strand
TGCCAGGTAGCGGCTCGGTGAAGATCTTCCGCCGGCAACTGTCGCCAACGCAGAAGAACTTCCGGGCCTGGAGCAGGATCACCACCGGCAGACCTTCCCATGGAAGGTCGGCCAACTTCCGTTGATAGTGGCTATGGACTCGGCGCGAAGCCGTTCCACACGCCGGGCATGTAGAGATGCTGCGACGAGCACGCAGCTGCATCTCGATCGCCCCATCCTTCGGGCGAAGACAGACTAGGGTCACTTCCGCTATGTTCGGGACCAGGCATCCTTGCCTCATCAGCAGGAGCGAAGCTCGCCAGAGCTACCTCCGTCTTACGCCCATAAGCACCAGTTGGGAAGAATCACCAAATGTGCGCCAGAGCCCAAATAACTCTGAAAGTGACAGTCCTGGCCGACCTGGAGGGCAAAGGGCGGCGCATTCGGACCGTGGCCATCCCCATCTGGGTTAAGCACGGCATCAACGCGTGGATGACCGCGGCGGGGATCGAAGATGGCCGGCTGCTGCGCTCGGTCTCGAAGAGTGGCAAGGTCAATCGCGACACGCTGAGCGACTGGGCGGTCTGGTCGGTAGTTGAACAGTCATCGAAGCAGATCGGGATCGAGCACTTCGGCGCGCCCACGACCTCCGTCGCACCTGCGCCAAGCTGTGCCGGAAGAACGGTGGGGATCTGGAGCAGATCAAGTTCCTGCTGGGGCACTCGTCCATCCAGACGACAGAGCGTTATCTGGGGTCGGAGCAAGACATTGAGATCGCGGTGAACGATAACCTGGGACTGTAGTTGGTACGTCGACTCCCCATTGGAGTTCGGCCACAACTCAATTTGACGAGCGGGTACGATAAGACGGGATAGTGAGATGACGAAGGATTTGCGTAAAGCGGTGGATGCAGACGAAGGGGCGTCCCAGCTCCTTCACAGTCTTCGTGATCTGATCCAAAATGCTCGGCAGAAGGCATCGCGAGCGGTCGATGTAGTTCAGGTTCAGACGTGCTGGGAGATCGGCCGGCATATCGTCGAATTCGAACAGGGCGGGTCGGCACGGGCGGAATATGGAGTCCGGCTGCTGCAGACATTGGCTTCGTCCCTTGCATCGGAATTCGGGAGGGGGTTCGACGTCTCGAATCTCAGATATATGAGGCTGTTTTACAAGGCCTTTCCAATTCGTGACGCATTGCGTCATGAATTGAGTTGGACTCACTATCGCACGCTCCTCCGGGTAGAGGGTGAGCCGGCCCGGTTATGGTACATGAAAGAAGCTGCAAGCCAAGGCTGGACGACACGGGCCTTGGAGAGGCAGATCAACACCCTCTACTATGAACGCCTGCTCGCGAGCTCCGATCGAAACGCGGTAGAGGAAGAGGCAAGCGGCGGTATTGCTCCTCTGCAAACCGCGCGTTATTTCGTGCGCGATCCGGTGATGCTGGAATTTCTCGGTCTTCCTGGAATGGGGAGACTGCTCGAAGCGGATCTTGAAAGGGCGCTCCTGGACAATCTGCAGTCCTTCCTTCTGGAGCTCGGCAGGGGTTTCGCATTCGTCGGGAGACAGTTTCGAATCAGCACAGAGTCAAAAGACTTCTACATCGACCTAGTCTTCTACAACTACCTATTGAAGTGTTTCGTGTTATTTGATCTCAAGTCAGGCGAGCTGACGCATCAAGATATTGGGCAGATGGATATGTACGTCCGCATGATGGACGATCTAAAACGAGCTTCAGACGACAATCCCACGGTGGGAATTATTCTTTGCGCTGACAAAGATGCCTCAGTTGTGCGTTACTCCGTCCTTCACGAGAACGAACAGATTTTCGCCAGTAGATATAAGCTCGTCCTACCTTCCGAAGACGAGCTTCGAGCTGAGCTCGACCGTGAACGAGACACGCTCGCAAAGCGGATCGGACCTGAAGAATCGCAATGATCTAACGGGCGAAAGGCGAGCGAAACTGCAATTCATGAATCGACGGATATGTTCTTACGATCGGCTTGCTGTTCCCGAACCGTCCTTCGTCCTCAAGGACGGCGGTGGAGGAGAAGACACGATTCGGAATTTGAAGCATGCGAAGCGGCGGCGGCGAGGTCTTGTGTCCGGGTGCGGAGCGGTCGAAATTGATCTGGACCGAGGGAGGGCGATATTTCCCAACGGTAATCGCCGGTAAGATTGATGTGCTCCCAGCCGAGTGGCGACAGATGGGCCAGATCACCCGGTTCCGGATGTTGCCCTTGATCGCGCAGGTGATCGATGGCGCGCTGCAAGTAGGTCGTATTCCATAGAATAATGGCCGCGACGAGCAGGTTTAGACCGCTGGCGCGGTGGCGCTGGTTCTCATAGGAGCGATCGCGAATTTCGCCGAGCCGGTTGAAGAATACGGCGCGGCGGAGCGCATTTTGCTGCTCACCCTTGTTGAGGCCGACGTGGCTACGACGACGCAGTTCCGGGTCTTGCAGCCATTGGAGCGTAAAGAAAGTCCGTTCCAACTTTCCCAGTTCTCGCAGCGCCAGGGCTAGACCGTTCTGCCGGGGATAGGCTGCGAGCTTGCGTAGGATCAGCGAAGCGGTGACCGTTCCCGTTTTGATCGACATGGCGAGGCGCAGCAGTTCGAACCAATGGTCACTGATGGCGCGGACACTGATGCTGCCTGCCACCATAAGCCACCGACTCGGGTTGAGTAAGAATACGGTTCTAGATATCGTTAAGCGCGACCGCGCTACGTAGCCCTCGAATCCTTAGTCACTCCTCCATTGGTCAAAGATTGCACGTTAAGGGCTAAGGAGGGGACCTCAAGGTGCCTGCCAGCGGAAAACTTAACACTACGGCTGTGCGGTGGGTAGGTCAAGACGTTCGTGTCCGTCGTTGCGGAAACGTACACGGATCGATCTGCAATCTGGCCAACGTTGATATAGGCCACTCTGGTTGGCTCCTTCATGCAAACTTCTTTGTGCTTGACAGTCTGTAGAACGAAGGATTACCGTATTTCACGGTAACGTACACAGCGCATTGACGCTTTGAGCTAGTAGCTCTGCCATCTCGAGTGCGCCAAATGTGAACGACGCGCTTTTCTTGAAGAAGGACATTATTCACGCCGTAGTATCCGGGCCCGTAAATCTGGTTGGACCTGCCCCCGAGGTATGTCTGTAGTGGCTGGATTTGCGAGTGTTGGATGGGCATTACAAACATCGAATTATTCACTTTGAGTTGGGTCCTATGGAGGGTTTGCAATGTATTGGTATCGGAGAAGTAGGGCGGCTTTGTTTCTGGTGGGTTCACTGACGATCTACGGTCAAAAGGGGTTTGCGGCGTCCTCACCCGTCACGCTTACTTCGCCGGATCACCGGCTCGTCATAGAGTTCACTACCGTCGAAGGAAAAGACACGACTAAGACAGACGGAAAACTGGTCTATTCGGTTAGTTTTCGCGGGAAACCATTGCTGGATGAATCCGCCCTGGCGCTTGAGCTTGACGGTCAGCCTACGCTTGGAAGCAGCGTGCACATCGTCGCGAGCAAGTTCGGCACGGGAAGTGACGACTACTCGCTGATCGCGGGTAAAGTGAACACGGTTCACGATGGCTACAACAGTGTGCAATTACGCGCGGAGGAAAGTGGGGAGAGGCGGCGCTCTGTCGAGATCGAGGCGCGTGCCTATGACGACGGAGTGGCATTTCGTTATGTCCTGCCTGAGCAGGCCGGGATCAAGGATCTTCGGCTGAAGCAGGAGGACACAGAGTTCCGCATCAGTACGGACGCTACCACCTGGGCTTTGGCGCTTCCAAACTATCGCAGTAGCTATGAGAGTGAGTATGTGAAGCTGCCCATCACGGCTTTCAGTAATCAGGGTGGCGTATCAAGCAATTTTCTAATCGGTCTACCACTGCTGATGCATTCGCCGGGAACCGCGTGGATGACGCTGACTGAGGCCGATCTCGAAGGCAACAGCGGTATGTATGTTACCAATCCATCCGGAAACTGGGCCGGCCACTACTTCGTCTCGAAACTCTCGCCGCGATTCGATGATCCGAACCTAGCGCTCACGACAACGTTGCCCCACCATTCCGCATGGCGTGTTCTGCTGGTGGCGGATGAACCGGGCAGGCTGATGGAGTCCAATGTCATCTCGGACTTGAACGCGCCGAACCGGGTTCAGGACATGAGTTGGATTCACCCGGGAAAGGCGTCCTGGAACTGGTGGGCTGGAGATATCGGGCCGGACGGGAAAGCGGCTTACACCACGAAGAACATGGAGTACTACGTGGACTTTGCGGCGCAATCCGGCTTCCCGTATATGCTGCTGGATGCCGGATGGGCCAACGGACGCGACATCCTGACACAGAAAGGCAATGTCGATGTGCCAGAGTTGGTGCGCTACGCCACGGCGAAGCATGTGAAAGTCTGGATCTGGCTCTATTCGACTTCGGTCATGGAACAGATGAAGGAAGCATTTCCCCTCTTTGAAAAATGGGGCGTGGTGGGGGTGAAGATCGACTTCATCAATCGCGACGACCAGGATGGTATCAAGTTCTACTATGACGTTGCCCAGGAGGCCGCCGACCATCATCTGATGGTCGATTTCCATGGCGCCAGCAAACCCTGGGGCATCGAACGTACCTATCCGAACGTCCTCAGCTACGAGGCAGTCTTAGGTGCAGAGAATAACAAAGTCGGCAGACGAGACAGCCCTGTCGACCGTACTGTTTTCCCGTTCACTCGCATGGTGGCAGGCCCACTCGACTACACACCTGGCGGTTTCAACGATGTCACCGAGGATGAGTTCGTTGGGCGTGACCAGGCGCCAATGGTTATGGGCACCCGGGCGCAGCAGTTGGCGCTTTACGTCGTCTTTCAAACACCGTTTCAGATGGTGTCCGATAGCCCCCAGGCCTACGCGAATCAACCTGCGTTCAAATTTATTCATGACGTCCCCACCCAATGGGATGCAATGCATGTTCTCAACGGGCAACCGGGCGAGTTCGTGACCATTGCACGAAGCCACGGTAAGGAGTGGTATCTGGGTAGCATCACCAACTGGACTGAACGGGATCTCCATGTTCCGCTCAGCTTCCTCGGCCCCGGCCAATACGTCGCAGAGATCTACCAGGACACCGCCGATGCGGGTATTCATCCTAAGAACGTCGCGATCAAAAGGCAGGTAGTCCATAGCAGCGAACAGCTGACAATCCGCCTTGCCACTGGCGGGGGATGCGCGATTCGTTTTGTGCCTGAAGGCGGGAAATAGAGAACTCCGGAATCGGCCATCTTAGAGCCTGTTAGGAACTTCATTTGAGTGTATCTGCGAGATTGCGGAGCATGAGGGTGGCGAAGGCGAGCAGATGAAGACCTTTGAGGGTGGTGTCGAGCCGTTCGTAATCTCGGGTGAGGCGGCGGAACCTTGCCGCCCAGGCGAAGCTGCGCTCGACGACCCAACGGCGTGGCAGCAGCACGAAGCCTCGTTTTGCCATGGGGTGCTTGACCACTTCGAGCCTCAGGCCATGTTGTTGGGCGGCTTGGGCAGCGGTGGGGCCAGTGTAACCCTGGTCTACATAGGCCAGTTCGACCGTGCCGCCGGTCACCTGCTGAACCTCTTGGGCCAGCGCGGCGACCTGTTCGCGATCCCCTTGATCGGCCGGCGTGACGGTCAGCGCCAGCAAGTGCGCGAGCGTGTCGACCGCGATGTGGACCTTCGATCCCTTACGCCGCTTGGCTCCGTCATAGCCCGCCCGTGGTCCTGATTCCGGCGTCGATTGCAGGGTGCGGCTGTCGATCACGACCGCCGTGGGTTGGCTCTTGCGCCCGCCCCACTCGCGCAGCAGCGACCGCACGTCCTCGACCAGCAACTCGAAACAACCCGCCCTGAGCCAGCGCTGCATCTGCTGATACACCACGTACCAAGGCGGCAAATCGTGCGGCAGGAAGCGCCACTGCCCACCTGTTCGCGCCACGTACCGGACAGCATCGAAGACGGTTCTCAACTCATACTTGCGTTGACGGCTGTCTTCGCGGCAAAGCAGCAAATACGGCAACACAAACGCCCACTCCTCGTCCGTCACATCGCTCGGATAACCACCACGTCCCTTGTCCGCCATGCCAGCCCCCCGGTGCGGGTGCGAAAGGTTTCATAAGGGCGATGAGTGTTCAAATCCCAATTGTGCAGCAGGCTGCTGCACAATTGGGCGATCCCTCGTTTCCCATTGAAATGGAATGCTTTATTCCTCATCGGAGCGCTCCTGGCGCAGAGTTTCTATCTCGTCGCGAAGCTTGGTCACGACCGCTTGCAGATCTTCGACGGTCGGTACCTCCGCGCGGATCGGCGCCGGCAGCTCGCGCGTCACCCGATAGCTCGAGACGCCGATCGGCTTCTCGATGTTGCGCAGGGTGTACTGCACGATCGGGCTGCGGTGGCTCTCGCACAGCAGCAAGCCAATCGTCGGAGCATCTCCGTCGGTGCGCATCAGGTCGTCCACGGCCGAGAGGTAGAAGTTGAGCTTGCCGGCCCATTCCGGCTTGAAGGGACCACTCTTTAATTCGATGACGAAGTAGCACTTCAGCCGGACATGGTGGAAGAGCAGGTCCAGGTAGAAGCTCTCTCCCGCCACCTCGAGCGGAACCTGGCTCCCCAGGAAGGCGAAGCCGCGGCCCAACTCCAGCAAGAGATCGCGCAGATGGATCAGCAGGCCGCGCTCGATCTCGCGCTCGTGAGCCTCCTTGGTCACGGTCAGGAAATCGAAGTTGTAGGGGTCCTTCAAGATCTGCTCGGCGAGATCGGAGTCCGGCGGCGGCAGCGTCGCTGGAAGTTGGTCAGCGCCTTGCCTTCCCGTTCCTGCAGCCCGCTCTTGATCTGCAGGACCAGAATGTTGCGGCTCCAGCCATACTCAACCGCCGCCCGCAGGTACCATTCTCTCTGGGCGGGCTGCTTGAGGCGGTCGAGCAGCACCATATGGTGGCCCCAGGGTAATTGTGCAGCAACCTGCTGCACAATTGCTTCGTCCCGCCAGGCCGCCGCGAAGGCGCGCATATACTTCAAGCTGCGGGGGCTAAACCCCTCCACCCCAGGAAACTCGATCTGCAGATCTTGCGCCAGCCGATCGATGACCTTGGCTCCCCAGCCCTGCCCCTCCTGGCGGAGGAGCACGTCCCGGCCGATCGACCAGTAGAGCAGGATCAGCTCCCGGCTCACGGCGAAGGCGGCCTGCACCTGGGCGCCACGGATGCGGGTTTTGAGCTCCTGGAGGAGTTCGGAGTAGCCGGAGGGGAGTGCGATCAGGTCAGCCATCTCAGAGGTGCTGCTGCTGGGCGTCCTTTTCCGCGGGGCGCGGGGACTCGGATCCAGCGCGCGGGGCCTTGCCTTCGATATAGCCACTCGTCCAGCTCCACGCCTCCCCACCGGGAGGATACGGGCAGCGAATGCGGGGCGCGCCGGACGCTCCCGCTGTCGTTATTCCTTAACCTGTAGAACGAATTCACTCATTTGACAGGGCTTGCTTCTCCCCTAAACCTGTAGAATTATTCCCTAACCTGTAGAAATATTCCTTTACCTGTAGAACAATTGCGCATGCGATCGTCAAGGCAGGCGGCAATTTGAATCCGGATATGGAGACAGCGAACGACGCCGAATGGCTGCGAGCGAGCGAGCGGGCGAGCGCTCTCTCGGGTCTGCTTACCAGGAGTAGCCCAGCGGCCGTAGAAGAAGTTGCAAGGGACCTGAAACTCAGTCCGGCCATGGTCTACAGGCTATTGGCCCTTTATCGCAAGAATCCTTCCCCGAGTGCTTTGCTGCCGCAGCGAGCAGGTCGGGCGGTTGGGATGATGATGCTGAGCGAGGAGGTCGAGACTGTCATCCGGCAGCTAATCGATAGCTACTACCTGAGGAAGGAACGGCCGCGGGTCATCGATCTACATCGACAGATCGCTCTTGTGTGCCGGAGTGGCGGCCTCCCCGCCCCATCCTACAAAGCGGTGTGGCGCCGGGTGAACAGCATCGATCCCGCATTGATGGTGAAGGCGCGTGAGGGAGCCAAGGCGGCTCGAGACAAGTTCAAGTCAGTCGGTGCGGGATTACGTCTGACGCGAGCTCTTGAATTGGCGCAGATCGATCACACACTGGCCGACATCATTGTTGTGGATGAACTAGAACGCCGACCGATTGGACGTCCGTGGTTAACCCTCGTGATTGACGTGGCCACTCGTGTCATCGCAGGTTTTCATCTGTCACTGGACACACCGTCCTCCACTACTGTTGCGCTCGCCCTCAGCCACGCAGTGCTGCCCAAGCGCGGCTCCAAGGACCAGCCGGACTTTAGCGCATCCTGGCCTGTTGAAGGGTTACCGCAAACCATTCATCTCGACAACGCGAAGGAATTTCATGGCCAAGCGCTTGAACGAGGATGCCGCGAGTATAAAATCTCCCTCACCTTTCGACCGCCTCAGACGCCTCACTTCGGCGGCCACATCGAACGCCTCATCGGCACGATGATGGGCGATTTGCATCTGTTACCCGGCACCACGTTTTCCTCTGTGAAGTCGCGCGGAGAGTACAAATCCGCCGGCAATGCGAGTCTTACCATGCGGGAGCTCGAGCAATGGCTCACCCTTCAAATCGTGGAAGTTTACCATCAGCGCGAGCATCGGGCGATCGGTATGCCGCCGCTCGCCGCCTGGACACGGAGCTTGGCCAATCCGATGAATGCCGTGCACCGCCCTGCGGATGCCCCGAAGTTCTACATCGACTTCCTTCCCGGGGAGTCGAGGCTCATCCGGCGCGATGGGATTCAGATGTTCGGCATTCACTATTGGGACAGTGCCCTCAGTCCGGTAGCGGGTCGATCGACGGAGAAGTATCTCGTACGCTATGATCCACGCGATCTGTCCCATGTCTATGTCAAAGATCGTAAACTCCATCAGTACCTCAAGGTGCCGTATAGGGACATACGCAACCCGCCCATCACGCTGAGCGAGCATCGATCCGTAATGAAGAGATTAGGCAAGAACAAGAGCTGGGCGATCAATGAAGCCAATATCTTCGCCGCTATTTTGGATCAGCGCGCGCTCGTCGAAAGAGCGCAAAAAGAGACCATGACCGCCCGTCGCGCTCGCGTGAAGGCAAGCAGTCTCAAGGCCTCAGCCAAAGTTAAAGAACCCCCACAAATATCAGACTCCGGATCTGACGATCTGCTACAAACGATCAAACCCTATGACGTCGAGGTATGGGAATGAGCATAGATTTTGACCATCTCACTCCGGAGTGCAGCGAGGACGCGTGTCTCTCTCCAGAAGAGCGCATTCGTCGAATTCAAGCGGAGCGTTGGATCGGATATCCCCGCGCGGAAATAGTCTTGAAGCGCCTTGATGAACTGCTGCATTATCCGCAACGGGACCGCATGCCTTGCCTGCTGCTTTACGCCGCGACGGGTATGGGCAAGACTAAAATCCTGAGGAAGTTC
>JAOAPF010000178.1 GCA_025462755.1 Edaphobacter sp. | reverse complement strand
TCCAACTGGCAGGCCTGGAAGCTCGCCAAAGCCCTCGCCATCTCCCAGTTCAAAAACCTCGCCCGCTTCGACACCCTGCAGGCCTACTACTCCATCGCCGGCCGCGATCTCGAGCGCGACCTCGTCCCCCTCCTCGAAGCGGAAAAAACCGGCCTCCTCGTCTGGAGCCCCCTCGCCGGCGGCCTGCTCTCCGGCAAGTTCTCCCGCGAAAATCAGCGGCCTCAGGGCTCCCGCCGCTCCGAGTTCGACTTCCCCGTCGTCGACAAGGAGCGCACCTGGCGCATCCTCGACGTCATGGCCCCCATCGCAAAAGCCCACAACTGCAGCCCCGCCCGCATCTCTCTCGCGTGGCTACTCACCAAACCCGTCGTCACCTCCATCATCATCGGGGCCAAACGCCTCGACCAGCTCGAAGACAACATCGCAGCCGTCGACCTCAAGCTCACCGCCGACGAACTCAAGCAACTCGATGAAGTAAGCGCCCTCCCGCCCGAGTACCCCGGCTGGATGCTTCCCTTCCAGAGCGTCAACCGCATCGAACCCGTAGCCCGCACCGTCCCCGTCATGTCCGACAAAAACTAACTCGCAACGGACATCGGTTGTACGCCGGTGGCCGGCCGCGCTCAATCACAGCACCGCCAGAGAGTAAACATTAAGCTCTCGCAAATAACCCGGGTGCCCCATTCATGCAGTCTCATCGCATGAGTGGGCATTCGCGCGAAGCGCGAATCGCTTTCTTCATCGAACGAGCCGACATTAACTCCACGCCAATAATCGCCCACCATCCCACCACCGCAAACCCGATAAACTAAACCAGACCATAATGAACAACAACGCCCGCAAAGATTCCACCATTAAACGCGTCGCCCTCATCCAGATGTCCTGCGCCCCCGACACCCAACTCAATCTGGACAAGGCCGCCGAGCGCGTCTACGAAGCCGCCCGCCTCGGCGCCCAAATCGTCTGCCTCCCCGAGCTCTTCCGCGCCCAGTACTTCTGCCAGCGCGAAGACCACGCCCTCTTCGGCCTCGCCGAACCCATCCCCGGCCCCTCCACCGACGTCCTCACCCGAGTCTGCCGCGAAGCCGGCGTCGTCCTCGTAGCCAGCCTCTTCGAGCGCCGCGCCCCCGGGCTCTACCACAACACCGCCGTCACCATCGAAAAAGACGGCACCATCGCCGACCTCTACCGCAAGATGCACATCCCCGACGACCCCCTCTACTATGAAAAGTTCTACTTCACCCCCGGCGACCTCGGCTTCAAAGCCACTGACACCACAGCCGGAAAAATCGGCACCCTCGTATGCTGGGACCAGTGGTATCCCGAAGGCGCCCGCCTAACCGCCCTCCGCGGAGCCGAGATCCTCTTCTTCCCCACCGCCATCGGCTGGCACCCCTCCGAAAAAGAAGAGTTCGGCACCGCCCAATACGAAGCCTGGCAGACCGCCCAGCGCGCCCACGCCATCGCCAACGGAGTCTTCGTCTGCGCCGTCAACCGCGTAGGCCACGAACACGGCGACGTCAAATTCAAAGTCACCGCCGCCGACGGCAACCCCGCCACCGTCGAACTCCATGGCCCCGGCGACCACACTCCGCAGTCAGGCCTAGAATTCTGGGGCGGAAGCTTCATCGCCGACCCCTTCGGCCGCATCCTAGCCCAGGGATCCCCCGACAAAGAAGAAATCCTCATCGCCGACCTCGACCCCAAACTCATCGAAGTAACCCGCCAGCACTGGCCCTTCCTCCGCGACCGCCGCATCGACGCCTACGAAGGCATAGCCAAACGCTTCCTCGATTAAGCATGACTTCGCTATTCACAGTCCCAAAGGATTAGAAAATCCGGATGGGTGCCCCATCTTCGCGACAGTCTCATCGTCGCTAAGGTGGGCATTCGTGCAAAAGCGCGAACCGCCTTCTTCAACCCAGCCAAAACCACCCGGGTGCCCCATCCTTAGCAGTCTCATCGCTAAGGGTGGGATGTAGATCTTCTAACCAGCCGCTTCCTTGATTAACAAAATCGTCTAAGCCGGGTGCCCCATTCATGCGGTCTTCGCATGAGTGGGCATTCGCGCAAAGCGCGAACCGCTTTCCCTGACCCAGCCCTTACCGCCCGGGTGCCCCATCCTTTCGCAGGCTCATCGCGAAAGGGTGGGATGTAAGCCGCCCAACCAGCCTCTTCCCCAAGTCCGCCCAACCCACCCAGTACAATCTGACAGTCCCTTCAAGGAGCCAGAATGCCACGCAGCATCATCCTGTCCCTCACCCTAATCGCCGCCCCATCCCTCATCGCCCAAACCGTCCACACCACCGCCGACATGCAGCAACGCGAAGCCAAACTCCTGGCCACCGCCAAAGCCGCCCCAACCGGCCTCGGCACCGACATCATGGACGACTACGGCAACGACCGCAGCCTCCTCGTCGTCCGCGTCCACAGCGGAGACCCCGAACGCCACCAACTCTGGGCCGACGAGATGGTTGTCAAAAAGGGCACCATCACCCTAGTCACCGGCGGTACCATGCAGGGAGAACACCCCAACGGCGCCGCCCCCGGCGAGACCCTCGGCACGGGCATCGAGGGCGGAAAAGAAACCATCCTCCACGCCGGAGACATCGTCCACATCCCCGCTGGCATCCCCCACCAAGCCAAAATCGCCCCCGGCACCACCACCACCTATCTGGTCTTCAAAGAAAAAGAAAAATAGCCACCGCAAGACCACATAGGGTGCCCCATGTTCGCGACGGTCTCATCGACGCTATCGAGGGGTTTTCTCACGAAGAGGCAAATCGCCGGGTGCCCCATTCATGCGAACTCATCGCATGAGTGGGCCTTCGCGCGAAAACGCGAACCGTCTTTCTTCACCCACGCAACTGCCTTTCACGCATCCATCCACCCACCCACGCGCAAGGCAACGCAGTCACAATCAGCGCGAGCGGATACCAGTGCGGCCCAAACGCCGGCCCCTTGTTCCACGTCACAACCGCCCCCGCAATACTCACGGCAAATCCGATAAAGCCGGCAATCACGGCATGCCGCATCGGCCTATCAGGAGCAAGCCGCGCCGCAACGTAGCTGCCCACAATACCGAAGACAATCCGATACGCTGTAGCCAACACCAGCGGCCCATCGCTCACAGGCTGGCCCCACGCAGGAAACACACCCACAGCATGGAGCACCATGTCGGTGATAAGCGTCAGAACAACGCCCACCACAATCCCGCCAACCACAGCGCCAACACTTCGCCCAACGCTCCCCGAAGAGCTCATAACGGCCTCCCTGCTGTCTCGCAAATCCCCATCCAGCTTGCCACTATCAGCTACAAAAGCGAAGCAGACTCGCTAGACCTAAATCGCCACCCCAACCTCCCGCTCCGCCCGTCTTCCCCCCAAATACCCAAACAACGCAATATAGATGTAGCAGACCGCCGGAATGACAAACGCGTGCTGCACCCCCACCGCATCGGCCAGATGCCCTTCCGCCAGCGGAATCAGCGCCCCGCCCACAATAGCCGCCACCATCAGGCTCGAGCCTTTACTCGTCAGCGGCCCCAGTCCCGACAAACCAACCGTAAAGATGCTCGGAAACATCACCGAGTTGAACAGACCCACCGCAAGAATCGCCCACATCGCCGTGTGCCCATGCGTCACGATCGAGATTGTGACCAGTCCGCAAGCCACTAGCGCCGCCGTCCCCAGCACGATGCTCGTCCTCACCTTCGTCAGCAGCCACGAGCCGATGAACCGTCCCACCATCGCCCCGCCCCAGTACAGCGAAACGTAACGAGCCGCGGTCCTCTCCGGAAAAGCAGCAATATCCGGAAGCCCAAAGTAATTCACCAGGAAGCTCCCGATCGAAACCTCCGCTCCCACATAAACAAAGATCGCCAACGCTCCAGCCAGCAGCACCGGATGCCGCCAGATCGAGTCATGCGTCGTCTGATCCAGTTCTCCCGGCCTGATGTCCCGCGTAAAGTCCATCGTCGGCATCTTCAGCACAGCGAACGAAATCGCGAGCAGCACCAGCGTCAGCCCAATCCCCAGATAAGGCATCCGCACCGAAGACGCCTGTTCCATCCTGTACTGCTGCAACGCCGTCGCCGAATACGAGTTCATCGTCGCCGAGGTCACCGACGTCGAGGTCAGAATCAGCACACTTCCAAAGAACGGCGCAATAAACGTCCCAAACGAATTGAACGCCTGCGCCAGGTTCAACCGCGAAGCCGCACTCTCCGGCGGCCCCAGGTTCGCCACATAAGGATTCGCCGCCACCTGCAGACAAGTAATGCCCGCCGCCAGAATGATCAGCGCAGAAAGAAACAGCGGGAACGAAGCCACCTTCGACGCCGGCAGAAACAGAAAAGCCCCCGTCGCCATCACCAGCAGCCCAACCACCATCGACTGCTTATACCCCAGCCACTCCACCAGCTTCCCCGAGGGCAGCGCGAAGATGAAGTACGACGAGAAGAAGCAGAACTGCACCAGCATCGCCTGCGCATAGTTCAGTTCAAAGATTGCCTTCAGATGGGGAATCAGAATGTCATTGAGGCAGGTAAGAAATCCCCACATGAAAAAAAGCATCGTCGCGATGCTCATGGCCCGGATGTCAGTCCTCTGATTTGAAAACCGTTGTGTGCTCGGGGGTGCGCTGATGCCGATCGCCATATCGATAGAAGACCTTTTTCGGAAATTTTATGAGAGCTTAATCTCAATCGCATCCATCCTATATCCATTCCCGAAACACCGCCTTCTCACTGCCAGTCGGCTGCGCTCCAACCGCTATACTCAAAGTCGAGGAGACTGCTGCACTTGACACCGGGCACTCTCCCCTGGGACCCTCCCTATGCTTTTTCAGATCACCACAACGATCTCGCACTGCAGGCAGGTCAAGACTTAAACCATCTCATTGGAAGACTTTGCACACTTTTTGACGGGTAGGGGGTACCCACTGAGCACCGACCAGAAGCCGACCGACTACCGCATGCCCGCCGAGTGGGCCCCCCACGCCGCCACCTGGATCGCCTGGCCGCATAACGCGGAGGACTGGCCTGGAAAATTCCAGCCCATCCCCTGGGTCTATGCCGAAATCGTCCGCCACCTCTCCCAGGTAGAAGCCGTCCACATCCTCGTCAATAATACCGACGCCGAAAACCGCGCCATAGGCCACCTCCGCCGCGCCGGAGCCAATCTCGCCCGCCTCCACTTCCACCAATGGCAAACCGATCGCGTCTGGCTGCGCGACTCCGGCCCCATCTTCGTCAAAAATCCCGCAGGCGACCTCGCCGTCACCAACTGGAAGTTCAACGCCTGGGCCAAGTACGACAACTGGCGTCGCGACGATCAGATTCCCCAGCACATCGCCCGCCACTACGACATCCCCCAGTTCAAACCCGAGGCCGCACTCCCCCTTGGAGATTCCAAAGCCAAACCCCACCGCCTGGTCCTCGAAGGCGGCAGCATCGACACCAACGGCGCCGGCCTCCTTCTCACCACCGAAGAGTGCCTCCTCTCCAAAGTTCAGGAACGCAACCCCGGCCTCGGCACCGAAGCAGAAACCCGCAAGCACCTCGAACAAGCCTTCCACGAGTACCTCGGCATCGAAAAAGTTCTCTGGCTCCACAAAGGGTGCGCCGGCGACGACACCCACGGTCACATCGACGACATCACCCGCTTCGTCGGCGAAAATAAAATCCTCACCTGCGTCGAGCCCAACACCCACGACGAAAACCATCTCCCCCTCGCCGAAAACCTCGACCGCCTCCGCAGCTTCCGCAACCTCCAAAACGAGCCCTTCGAAATCATCGAACTCCCCATGCCCTCGCCCGTAGTCTTCGAGGGCCAGCGCCTCCCCGCCAGCTACGCCAACTTCTACATCGCCAACTCGCTCGTCCTCGTCCCCACGTTCAACGACTGCCACGACCGCCACGCCCTCAACATCATCGCCAGCTGCTTCCCCGACCGCGAAGTGATCGGCATCCACGCCGTCGATCTGGTCTGGGGCCTAGGCACCCTCCACTGCCTCTCCCAACAGGAGCCCGCATGAGCGCCCCCTGGCCACCCCCACCCGATCTTGAATCCATTCAAGACCTCGTCCGAGCCGCCGATCCCGAAGGTCACATCTCCGGAGGCGCACCCGCTGACGAATACGAACCAGAGGAAGATGCGATCTTCGCTAACATCGCTCATCTTCCGACCAGTCAGCTCACCGTCGAAAACCTTAATCCCATCATCGAGCAAGTCTGGCGTAACAGCTTCGCCCACGACGACGAAGCACTGGCCCTCAGCCGCCCTGCGTTACAACATCTTGCCCAACAGATTGCGCGCTTTTTCGGACCGGAGGCGCAAACCCAGACCCGTCCAAAGCCATTATCGTGACCGACGTCGAATACCTCCGAGCCGCCATAGCAGAAGCCCAAGCTGCCGAAGCTAACGGCGAAGTCCCGGTAGGCGCAGTCGTCGTCCATGAAAACAAAATCATCGGCCGAGGCCAGAACCGAGTCCTCCGCGACAGCGACCCCACCGCCCACGCCGAGATCGTAGCCCTCCGCGAAGCCGGCCTCGCGCTAAAAAACTACCGCCTCGAAGATTGCACCCTCTACGCCACCCTCGAACCCTGCGCCATGTGCGCCGGAGCCATCCTTCACGCCCGCATCGCGCGTCTCGTCTACGCCGCCCCCGACCCCAAAGCCGGAGCCTGCGGCTCAGTCCTCTCCGTCCTCAATCACCCGCAGCTCAACCACAAACTCGACCTACTCCCCGGCCTCCTCGCCGAAGAGTGCGGCGCCCTGCTCACCAATTTCTTCCGCAAGCGCCGTCTGGAAAAGTCATCGGCCCGCATCTTAGGGAAAGAAGCACCCACCCAGGAGGCGCCGATGACGACAAGAAAGCCAAAAAAGAAGTGGTCCGCAAAAGTCGCAACCGACTCCACCCACCCCGACCAAGGACTTTTCAACCAAAGCGCATCGACCATCGCCAAGGAGCTCGCATCAAAGAAAGTCTCTCCCAAAGGCCCAGCCTCCGGCATGCGAATGCTCAACTTCTACATCAACCGCGCCGGCAAAAACCTGTCCGCATCCCGTCACACCGAACTCGAAAAGGCCAAAACCCTCCTCTCCGAAATCATCGCCCGACAAAAATCCAAATCACCCGCCAAAACAGCAAAGAAAACCCAGAGAAAAGCAGCGAAGAAATCACCCTCGAAGACTCCGCGAAAAACCGCAAGCAAAAAATCTTCGACAAAATAACTAATCGACGCCAACCCTCCGGCCGAAAGCATCTATCCTTGCATCACCGTAATTGCGCGCACCAAGGATGAACCCATGTCAGGTCGTCTCGCAGGCAAAGTCGCCATCGTCACCGGCTCCGGCTCAGGCATCGGCCAGGCCATCGCCGTCCGCCTCGCCAGCGAAGGCGCCTCCATCGTCGTCGACTATCGCAACCACCTCGACCAGGCCCAGGACACCGCGTCCAAAGTCCAAGCCGCCGGCGGCAAAGCCATCCTCGTCCAGGCCGACGTCTCCATCCTCGCCGACACCCAGAACCTCGTCGACCAGGCCTACAAGCAACTAGGCCGCTGCGACATTCTCGTCAACAACGCTGGCATTGAGATCGAATCCCCCTTCTGGGACGTCACGGAAAAAGACTACGACGCCGTCCTCAACGTGAACCTCAAGGGTGCCTTCTTTCTCACCCAGGCCTTCGTCCGCCGCCTCCGCGACGCCAAACTCCCCGGCCGCGTCATCAACATCAGCTCCGTCCACGAAGACATGGTCTTCCCCAACTTCTCCACCTACTGCGTCGCAAAGGGCGGCATGCGCATGCTCATGCGAGACCTCGCCGTCGAACTCGGTCCCCTCAACATCACCATCAACAACATCGCGCCCGGAGCCATCGCCACCCCCATCAACGCCAAGCTGCTCGACAACAAAGCCGAACTCCAAGCGCTGCTGAAAAACATTCCCCTCGGCCGCATGGGCACACCCGAAGACGTAGCCGGCCTGGCCCTCTTCCTCGCCTCAGACGACGGCGCCTACTGCACCGGATCCACTTTCATCATCGACGGCGGCCTCATCCGCAACTACCACGAGCAATGATTGTGTTCATCGAAGAGCGCGAATAAAAAATCATGACAACGCACACCGGTATCGAGATCTTCTCCACGCTTCAGGAACTGATGCATCCGCAGCGCACCGCTCTCCTGATCTACGATATGCAGGTAGGCATCGTTCCCCAGATCAAGGATGGCGCGAACACCTTGACGAAAGTCCTTACCCTCCTCGAAGCCTCACGACGCGCAGGCATCCGCACCATCTTCACTCGCCACATGTCGCTTCCGCCGGAGATGATGGGTGCGTTTCAATACCGCATGGCGATGGCCTGGCAGCGCAAGCAGGACCCGGCTGAAGTCTCCTCTCCCTTCCTTCGCGACTCTCCGGCGTTCGAGCTCGTTCCCGAGCTCCGGCCTCTTCCCAGCGAAGCCATCTTCGACAAGCTCGCCATGTCTGCCTTCGAAGGCACGCCTCTTCAGTTCACCCTGCGCGACTGTGGCATCCGCAGTCTCATCCTCGCCGGCATCGCCCTCGAGATCGGTATCGAACCGACGTGCCGTCACGCCGCCGATCTCGGCATCATCCCCATTCTCGTCCGCGATGCCTGTGGCGCAGGCAACCCGGAGGTCGCCGAACAGTGTGTATCCTCACTCGCGCATATGGGAGACACCATCGTCACAAGCCTCAAGACGATCTCCGAACTCCTCGCCGCCGTCGAAGGCCCCAAGCTATCCACGAATACCCGGTAAAATAGGCTCATGGATTTAACCCTCTACTCAGCCTCCTGGTGCCGCGACTGTCGCGAGGCCAAGCGCTTCCTCTCCGCCCACAACATCCCCTACAGAGAGATCGACATCGAGACCACTCCGGGCGCAGCCGACCTCGTCATCTCCAACACTGGCAAGCGTGCCATCCCCCAGTTCGTCATCGACGGCAAATGGGTCCAGCCCTACAAACCCGGCCGTGGCTTCCTTTACGAAGAGATGTCCGAACTCTTCGGCGTTCCAACAGCGTGATCACCTTTTGTCATTCCGTAGCGCAGCAGAGGAATCTGCTGTTGCAATTTAGCCCATGCAACTAAGGAACGCCCATGATCGCCCGTTACACTCGCCCCGCAATGGGCAAAATCTGGTCCGACGAAAATAAGTATCGCTGCTGGCTCACCGTCGAGATCGCCGCCTCCCAGGCGCTCGCCAAATTCGGCCTCGTCCCGCAATCCGCTGCCGACGCCATTCGCGATCGCGGCGCCTTCACCGTTGACCGCATCAACGAGATCGAAGCCGAGGTCAAGCACGACGTCATCGCCTTCACCACCACCGTAGCCGAACACATCAACTCCCCCGAACACTCCCGCTGGCTCCACTACGGCCTCACCTCCACCGATGTCGTCGACACCGCGCAGGCCCTCCAACTCAAGGAAGCCTCCGCCATCATCCGCGCCGGCATCATCGCCCTTTCCGAAACCCTGAAAAAGCGCGCCATCGAGTTCAAGCACACTCCCATCATCGGACGCACCCACGGCATCCACGCCGAACCCACTACCTTCGGCCTCAAGCTCCTCCTCTGGTACTCCGAGATGCAGCGCAACCTCACGCGCTTCGACGCCGCAGCCGAAGACCTCCGCGTCGGCAAACTCTCCGGAGCCGTCGGCACCTTCGGCCACCTCAAACCCGAGCACGAAGAAGCCATCTGCGCCGAACTGGGCCTCAAGCCCGTCGAAGTCGCGACTCAAGTAGTCCAGCGCGATCGCCACGCCGCCTACGTCTCCACCCTCGCCGTCCTCGCAAGCACGTTAGACAAAATAGCCACCGAAGTCCGCCACCTCCAGCGCACCGAGGTCCGCGAGGCCGAAGAGTTCTTCAGCGAAAAACAAAAGGGCTCAAGCGCCATGCCCCACAAGCGCAACCCCATCACCAGCGAACAAATCTCCGGCCTCGCCCGGGTCGTCCGCGCCAACGCCCAGGTCGCCTTCGAAAACATAGCCCTCTGGCACGAGCGCGACATTTCCCACTCCTCCGCCGAGCGCGTCATCCTCCCCGACTCCACCATCCTCGCCGACTATCTCCTGCACAAGACAGAAAATCTCATAGCCAAGCTCCTCGTCTACCCCGCCCGCATGTTGAAGAACCTCGAATCCACCGGCGGCCTCATCTTCTCCGGCCAACTCCTCCTCGACCTCGCCGAATCCGGCCTGTCCCGCGAAGACGCCTACCGCCTCGTCCAATCCCACGCCATGAACTCCTGGAAGAACGACCTCGTCTTCCGCGAAGAGATCGCCAAAGTCCCCGAGATCACCGCCCGCCTCTCTCCCGAAAAATTAGCCCGCGCCTTCGACTACAACCGCCAGTTAGCCAACGTAGATGCCATCTTCGCTCGCGTCCTCGGATAATTCCATGGCTTCGGCTTTGGTTTTCATCGCCTTCGGGTCATACCTGATTTTTCGCGGAGCCACAGCTGATTCCTTAATCGACGAAAGTGAAGGCCTCACAGACTCCGAGCAGAAGGAGAAAGCCAAGGCAACCCCTTTTACACGATTCATTGTGATTTGCGCAGGGGTGGCTTCATTGGGTTGGGGCATTCATTACCTACTGCATTGACGCTGCCGGGTGCCCGACTCATGCAGTTCGCCGCATGCGTAACGCGTGTTCCTCAATAGGCAACGATAGCCCCATACAGATCGCTTCGCATCCAACCTCTTTGGTGTTCATCCAATGAGGAGATCGACCCAGAGGGACAGAATGGCTCCAACTGCACTCATCGCCGGAGTCACCGGAATCGTCGGCAACAATCTCGCAAGTCAGCTTTTGTCTAACGGCTGGCAAGTCCACGGCCTAGCCCGTCATCCCTCCGCTGATATAAAAGGCGTCAACTTCATCACCGCCGACCTCCTCGATCCCATCGCCCTGCGCACTGCCGTAGCCGAACTCAAGCCCACGCACGTCTTCATCACCACCTGGCTGCGTCAACCCACCGAAAAAGAAAACATCCGCGTCAACAGCGCCATGGTGCGCAACCTCCTCGAAGCTATCTCCTCCGCAGGCACCCTCCGCCAGGTCGCTCTCGTCACCGGCCTTAAACACTACCTCGGCCCATTTGAAGCGTACGGAAAAGGCACGCTACCAGCCACACCCTTCCGTGAAGAACAGCCGCGCCTCGATCTCGACAACTTCTACTACGCCCAGGAAGATGAGGTCTTCGCCGCCGCACAACGTCACAACTTCAATTGGAGCATTCATCGCCCCCACACCATCATCGGTTACGCCCTCGGCAACGCGATGAATATGGGCGTCACCCTCGCCGCATACGCCACCATCTGCCGCGAGACCGGCCGTCCCTTCCTCTTCCCCGGCTCCGCAGCGCAGTGGAACAGCCTCACTGACATGACTGACGCCCGCCTCCTCGCGCGCCATCTGGAATGGGCTTCCACCAGCCCAGCCGGTCGCAACCAGGCATTCAACGTGGTCAACGGCGACGTCTTCCGCTGGAGCTGGATGTGGCCCCGCCTCGCCGGCTGGTTCGGCATCACACCCGCCCCATGGAGTGGTAAAGTCACACCTCTGGAGCAGCAACTCGCCGACGCCGCCCCCATCTGGAAACGCATCGCCGAAAAGCACAATCTCGTCGAGCCCGACCTCTCTGTCCTGGTCTCTCCCTGGCACACCGACGCCGATCTGGGCCGCCCTATCGAAGTCGTCACCGACATGAGCAAGAGCCGAAAGCTTGGCTTCCTCGACTACCAACCCACCGACGACAGCTTCTTCGATCTCTTCACCACTGTTCGCCAGCGTCGCATCATCCCGTAGCTCGCCAGCACCGTGTAGAAGAAATCTTTGCCCGGCGTTTAAAAGGAGTTAGCCGAAGTCAGCCTTGAGGCATCGGCGGAGGCTTGGGAGAATCCTTCGAAAGAGTTCCCTGCCATCCCGTGAACATCCATGTATTGTCTCGTTTCACAAAAATCGCCGTATAGAGAAACTCCACGACGTAAGTGCCATGCACAAACGCCTGTGCTCTCCCCGTGATGATGCCGGTGTTTCCATAAACCCGGATTTGCTTGTCGAACAACTTGACGGAAGCATCGGACATCATCTTCGCCCGCACCGAATCTGCAATCATCTGCTCCTTATTTTGTGTTACTCCATCCGCATTGATTGACACGTAGTCTTCTGCAACATCGTTCTTAAAATAAGTGGGATCGTGTTTCGCTATTCCCTCAAACATCTTCGCTTCGGCTGCTTCGAGCTCTTTCGCGGCCGGCGCAGAGGCCGGCTTTTGGCTAAAGCAATGTTGAGAAACCACGCAGAGGAAGATCAGAATAGCTGCTAGCCTTGTCCGTTTCATTTGTGCCTTTCTGGGCGCTCAGAAGATGTAAGCTCCGTAATAGGAGCTGGAGACAGAAGCAGATTTTGGGCCGGAGTGGATCGAATCGAGCGCTGCTCACCATGATCCAACGATTCGACCCAACGGTAGCACACATCAACCACGCCGAATAGAGAAAGAGTCCGTTCTTATCGTGACGACCCTCGTCCAAATCGTAGACGCCGCAGTCGCCGACGCCTACCGGCGAGGCGGCCACCACCTCGTCTGCAAACCCGGCTGCTCCCAATGCTGCATCGGCGTCTTCCCTATAGCCCAACAGGACGCAGCCCGCCTCCGCGAAGGCCTCGCCGCACTCGAACAAACCGACCCAGCCAAAGCTCAACGCATTCGTAGCCGCGTAGCCGACTCCCTAACCCGGCTCGATCCCTGGTTCCCTGGAGACCGCACCACTGGCATCCTCAACGAAGACTATGAAGCCGCCATCCTCTTCGAAGAGTTCGCCAACGACGAGCCCTGCCCCGTCCTCGATCTCGACCACGGCACCTGCGACCTCTACGAACACCGCCCCATCCTCTGCCGCACCTTCGGCCCACCCATGCGCACTGCCGAAGACAACCTCGCCACCTGCGAACTCTGTTTCATCCACGCCTCCAGCGACGAGATCGCCGCCTGCGAACTCGACCCAACCATCCCCGCCCAGGAAGAGACCAGCAACCAGGCCTTTAACGCCGCCCACAATCTCTACGGCGAGACCCTCGTCGCCTACGCCCTCCACAAACCAGACCCCGCCCAAGACCCAAAAAAATTCTTGTCAAGCCCCTGATGCACGGGTCCGTGCATCCATTTCTCCTTCAACTAACAGAAAACAGCACACTTATATCACAGAAAATAAACCCGGGAAAAGTGGAATTTAGTTATCTCCGATTCGGTAAAATAGAATTAGAAGATAGGAAATGGAAAGAGGCCCGGCCCACAGCTGGGCCTTTTCCTTTCAGAGAGGAGAAATCGCGCGCTACAGAATCTCTCATAGCAGGTGTAATGCGGTATCGCAAGGTTCCTTGGCGTTCTTAGCGTTTTTCTCCGCGTCCTTTGCGTTCGTCTTTACAGCCCACTGTGAAATTGCTTATAACCCTTTTATTTGGACTATTTTGGACGTAACCCCTTTGTTTGGAATATTTTGGCGGCCAAGCCACCGGCTATACCAATGAAAACAGACGGCTTACGCGCAGGCAAGGGGGAGGGGGGTACCCCACAGTGAACGATAATCATCCCGTGCCCGAATCCCCTCAAACCCGCACCATCACGTTAGCCGTAACCGGAGCAAGCGGAAGCATCTATGCCGCCGAGTTCCTCCGCGCCGCCGTGCAAGACGATCGCATCGCCAAAATCAATCTCGTCGTCAGCGAAAACGCCCTCCGCGTCCTAGCCGAAGAGCTTCACATCAGCGGCCGCAACGACCTCGTAGAAAAACTCCTCGGCGCCCCATCCCCCAAAATCAAGCAACACGCCGAAACCGACATAGGCGCCAACATCGCAAGCGGCAGCTACCCCACTGACGCGATGATCGTCCTTCCCTGCTCCATGGGCACGCTCGCCGCCATTGCCAACGGCCTCGCCGCAAACCTGATCCAGCGCGCCGCCGATGTCTGCCTCAAAGAAAATCGCCCGCTCATCCTCTGCATCCGCGAGACCCCGTTCAACCGCATCCACCTCCGCAACATGCAGCTAGCCTCTGACGCCGGTGCCACGATCTTCCCCGCAATTCCCACCCTCTATAACCACCCGCAAACCACCGAGGACATGACCCGCAACTTCGTCCACCGAGTCCTCGCCCACATCGGCCTGCCCCAACCCGGCGCCTACCAATGGCAACCCGACTAGACACTTCCAAGACTAGCCCTCTTAACCGGTGTCATCGGCGAAGATCGGTAGTTAAGCCTTCCTTCAGTGCGCCGGAAAAGTCTTCTCTCCACCCCGCATAGGCGGTTCAGCCTTAAGAAACGCCACCGTCCCCTCAATCACTGGCCGCGGACACTCCGCCGGAGCCAGATGCCCGCAACCCTCCACAATGTTCAACACCGACTGCGGCACGCGCTTATGAATCGCCTCGCCGGCAGACAACGGAATCAGATCATCCTGCGCACCCCACACAATCAGCATCGGCTGAGAAATTTGATACAGCCGGAAATCCAGGAGATCGCGTCCGCTCGTCATCGCCGCCATGCTCCGGCGAATCACCCACGCATTTCTCTCCAGCTTCCGGAGCGCAGCCTCAGCTGCAAAGTTCGGCAGCACGCGCGGCTTCGGCGTCAGGATCGCCATCAGCTTCTTCACCCCAATCACATCGGCCGGCGTAAATAACTCCGGCTCCCACGTCGCGGGAAAATAAACCCCGGCGCTGTCGTAAACCACCAGCCTGTCCACCATCTCCGGATGATCCAGCGCCAGCTTCATCACAACCCACCCGCCCATCGACCATCCGCCGATATCGGCCCGCGGCACATGCACTGCCTGCATGAACTGACCGACCGTCTGCTCCTCGAGCGAGATCGAGTAATCCACATCCGGCTTCGGCGACCGCCCATACCCCAACAGATCAGGCGCATACACATGAAAACCTTGCGCCGCCAGCGCCGGAATCATCGCCACCCAATCCTCGCCCCGCGCCCCAAGCCCATGCACCAGAACCAGCGGCGTCCCGGTCTGCCCGCTCGCCGGCAACGCCTCGAAGTAATGCAGCCTATACCCGCCCGCCTCGACATACTCGCTCTTGACGCCTTCGCGCCACAGATGAAATCGAATCTGCTGATCCGCCACCCAAAGCGGATACCGGTAAAAAATTAATCCAGCCGCAACCACGACCAGCACCAGAAGAGCCACAACGCGCAGTGCAAACTTCATAGCCAGTCGTCTCCGTCCAGCCCTCTCCGTTGCCGCTACTTCAGTGGCTTGCCAAACTCTTCACCGAAAACAGTATGCGCCATATCGAACCGCCCGCCATAGAACTTATCCGGACCCTTCGCATGTCCAATCGCCAGCAGCGCCACCACCCAGTAGCTCAGCGGAAGCCGCAACACCTCATGCACTTTGTCCTGCTCGAACCCTTCCATCGGCGCGGTGTCGTACCCCATCACCTCGGCCATCAGCATCATATGCGTAAACGCCAGCATCACCTGCTTGTTCAGCCACGCCTGCATCTGCCCGCTGCTGAAACTCGATAGATAGTTCGGGACGCTGCTCTGGGCCTGCGCGGCGTAGCTCTCCGGCATCCCCCCCTTCCGTCCCAGTTCCAGCATCAGATCCAGATCCCTGCGCCACCCATCGGCGTCCCCGCAAGCCACAATCACTGCCGAAGCCTCTTCCACCTTGCCCTGGTTGTAACTCGCCGCGCGCAATCTTTTTTTCTGCTCCGGCGACTGCACCACCACAAACCGCCACGGCTGCATGTTGTATCCGCTCGGAGCATGCAGCCCCGCATCGAGAATCTGTCTCAAGTCTTCGGCAGGAATTGGCGTTCCATCAAAACTCGGCGTCGCTCTCCGTTCCTGGATCGCTTGGCTCAATGTCTTCTTCAATTTGTTCATGATTCTCTTTCTACTCTTACCAATAGGATGCCAGTCGGGCCTGGGAAACGGGTACTCGTTGGTGACACGCGTTGCCGTCCTGCAGAAACGATTCTCAAGATAGCATCATCCCGTCAAACGCTTATCAGACGCACTGCAATCGCGGCCGTCAGATCAGTGAATCTCGCTCATCGCCTGCTCCGTCGCAAAGGGATTCTGCCCCGGCACGTCAGCGATAATCCACATGCCATGGAAGGGCTTCCGCATCTCCGGATACGCCGTCAGCAACGCGACCATCGCATCGGTATTTCGTTTACGCGCTGCCACGGGATCGCCAATCTCATCGACCTTCAAGTGCGCCGTGACATCGATCTTGTCCTTGGCCAGAGAATCGTCCACTCCCAGCGCGGTAAAGTGATACTCCACCCCATTCGGCCCCTTCACCACCAGAGGCGCCTCCGGAGTTACGCCCTCGGACAAGGCAGGCGGGGCCGCCGCGCTCGCCTCCGTCTTCAGCTTCTCAAGATGCGTGCTCTGGACAAAAACCGCCGGCTGCAGCAAATTCTCAGCCTGCTGATAGTAGAGCCACGCATTCCAACGTTCTTTCTGGGCCATCATCGTCCGCGCCTGCGTCCAGTACCATAGCCCATCGTGGCCGGCTGCCGTCAGCGGCTTCGGATAGAACCCCGCCATCGTCCAGTGCCCCTGATCCTGCCGCAGCAGGAAGGACAATCGCCAAGGCGAACTGACATCGGCAACATCCACCATGACAAATCCATAACGCCCCGGAGTCAGCCCCGAGATCACAAAATCCGCCTCGGCCATCGATTTGTTCAGGGAACAAAAAAACTGCGCATCCGGCACCGACCCATCCGCCGCAGGTTTCAACTGCGTTCCATCCAGCAGATAGACCTGCTCTACCGCGGGTGTGCCGCCCTTCACCTTCGCCGCTGTGCTGCCCACCACCGGCCCAATGCCAGTAAAATCTTTGGCATACTCCGCCGCCGTTGCCGCCTGCACACCGCTCACGTCGTTTGCCTGAACCTTCGCCGCCAAACTACGCGCTGCCGCCGCCAGAGCATCCCGGTCCGCCGCCGTCATCTGCGACTGCGTCGTGCACACTTCGGCCGAGGCCACACCAGCCACAAGCAATCCCGCCGCCAGCAACCCAATCCTGAGTCTCATCATCGCGCCCGCCATCAGTCCATTACGACGCCTCACCATCTGCATACGATGGACCTCTGCCAGTCTAGTACAAACGCAGTTACCCCAGCAGGCGCGGTGGCTGCTCCGGCCCCAGCCGATCTGCCGCGAGGTCCGAAACTCCAACTAGGCATCGAGCCGTAAAGCCCGCAACAACACTGAAACTTCGGCAATTCCACCTGCGCCCGCGATTCGCGGTAGACTGATCGCAACAACACGTCGTTGCGGCCGGTTACTTCCGCCGTTATGACGTGTCCTACAGCCACATGCTTCGCCTCGCGCCAATCCGGTTAGCAGCAGCCGCGGGTCTGGCCTTCTGTGCATCGCTTCCTGCTCAGTCGCCTCGTCCACCGCAAGCGATGCCTCCTTCATCAACTCCGAACTCATCCACCTTGCCTGCAACGACAACACCCGAGCCTCCGCCTGTCCCCCTCACTCCATCGCAGCGCCCGCCGCAACGCGCGCAGGTCACCTACGCCGAAGGCGCGCTTTCAGTCGCTGCCGACAACGCCAGCCTCAATCAGATCCTTCGGCAAATCGCCAGCGATACCGGGATCAAGATCACAGGTGGCGTCACCGATGAGCGAGTCTTCGGCCAATATGGCCCGGCTGATCCAGCTCAGGTTCTGGCCATGTTACTGGACGGAACCGGCAGCAACATGATTCTCGTCAATCACGACGGAGACACGCCCTCGGAGCTGATTCTCACCCCACGCCAGGGTGCCCCGACTCCTCCCAATCCAACCGCGACCGCTTTCAACGACCGATCTGAACCCTACCAAGCTCCCTTGCAGTCCGTGCAACCGGCACCCTACGCACAGCCCCAGGGCAACCCGGTCATCCCTCCAGCCAATACGGGCCCACCTGGAGCAGCCCCGACGAATTCTTCCCAGCCGGACAACCCCAACGGCGTCAAAACCCCGCAGCAGATCTATGAACAGTTGCAGCGCATGCGTCAGCAGCAGCAACAACCAAACCCGCCTCAATAGACCTGTTCAAAGAAAAAAAGGGGCAGCCGACCGGCATGCCTCGGTAAGAACCTGAACAAACTTTTAGCCTTTGACCACCTGCGCCGGTGCCACCGCACGCCTGGACTCATTTCCAGCCGCCACCTGCCGGACATGCATCTGGAACACCCCAAACATCGCCATACAAACCCCGTAAGCCACCAGCACCCCTACCGCCAACGAAGCCAACACCGCACACACCAACACAATCGACGAAGTCACGACCGCTCCCTAAAAATTCACATTAGCCGCCAGACGCGCATTCCCTGGCAAAAAACTCGGCAAAGCAGTCGCTATTGTTACAAATCCGTCAGCATTTACAATGACCCGAACGTGTATCTCTATTACTCTTTCGGATACATCTTTCCCGACATTAGGTTGTCCCGCCAGAAATCTGCGCTTTCACCCGCCTATACCTCTCTTCCCCCCAAATGCCGTATTCTAGAGACTTGGCCGAACACCGCCAAACAACTTCCATGGGCATCACACACATCACCGTCCGCGGCGCGCGCCAGCACAACCTGCGCAACGTCGACGTCAGCATCCCGCGCAACACCCTCACCGTCGTCACCGGCCTCTCCGGCTCTGGCAAGTCCTCGCTTGCTTTCGACACCATCTACGCTGAGGGCCAGCGCCGCTACGTGGAGACCTTATCGGCCTACGCCAGACAATTCTTAGACCAGATGGAGCGTCCCGACGTCGACGCCATCGACGGCCTCTCCCCCGCCATCTCCATCGAGCAGAAAACCACCTCCCGCAGCCCCCGCTCCACCGTAGGCACCATCACCGAGATCTACGATTACCTCCGCCTCCTCTACGCCAGCGTAGGCCAGCCACACTGCCCCAATTGCGGTCGCCCCATCACCCGCCAGTCGGCAGAACAGATCGTCGAACGCATCGCCAGCCTGTCCCCCGGCGAACGCATCACTGTCTACGCCCCCATCGTCCGCGGCCGCAAGGGGGAGTTCCGCGAAGAGCTCGAAGCCCTCGACCAACAGGGCTTCCGCGCCCGCATCGACGGCGAGATGGTCGAGCTAACCGAAGGCATGCGCCTCGAAAAGCGCAAGAACCACACCATTGAAGCCGTAGTCGACCGCATCATCCTCAAACCGCTTCCACCGGAAAATACCAACCCAGCGCTCGCTGCCGCCTCGAAAGAACCAGCCGCGCCCAAATACGACACCCGCCGCCTCGAAACCAGCGTCCTCAAAGCCCTGCAGATGGCCAACGGCCTCGTCCTCATCGCCATCCACGGCATGGACGAGACCCTCTACTCCTCCTCCATGGCCTGCCCCGACTGCGGCATCAACGTCCCCCGCCTCGAGCCCCGCAGCTTCTCTTTCAATTCCAACTACGGCGCCTGCCCCAACTGCCACGGCCTCGGCAGCATCTACGACTTCGATCCCGCGAAGACCATCACAGACTGGTCCAAGCCACTTCTGGATGGGGCCATGGGTCCTGGCTCTGGCTCAGCCTACCTTCTCCGCCTCATCAAGCTCTTCGCGGAAAAATACAAGATCAACATCAAGCAGCCCTTCGAAGACCTCACCCCAGAGCAGCAGAAGCTATTCCTCTACGGCCCACCCCGCAACGAAGCAGGCCGCACCGGCTTCCACGGCATCTTCAACTACCTCCGCGCCAACCTCGAAGACACCAAATCCGAGGGCTACCGCGAGTACATGATGCAGTACATGTCCGCGACCCTCTGCCCCGTCTGCAAGGGCCGCCGCCTCCGCCCCGAATCGCTCGCCGTCACCCTCCCCATCCCAGCCACAAATCCGGGTGCCCCAGGCATCGATTCTGATGCCTGGGTTGGAGCGCCACGAAAGTCCGGTGAGACCAAAGCTGTCTCCATCGCCGACTTCACCGCCCTCCCGCTCGAGCGCGCTCTTACCTCAGCCCGCAACATGAACTTCGTAGGCCGCGACCGCATCATTGCCGACCGCCTCCAGCGCGAGATCATCGAGCGCCTCGAATTCCTCAACGCCGTAGGCCTCGGCTACCTCGCCCTTGACCGCTCTGCCGCCACCCTCTCCGGCGGCGAAGGCCAGCGCATCCGCCTCGCCACGCAAATAGGATCCCGCCTCCGCGGCGTCCTCTACGTCCTCGACGAGCCCTCCATCGGCCTCCACCAGCGCGACAACCAGCGCCTCATCAACGCCCTCGAAAACCTCCGAGACCTAGGCAACACCGTCCTAGTCGTCGAGCACGATGAAGACACCATACGCAAAGCCGACTACGTCCTCGACCTAGGCCCCGGAGCCGGAAAAAACGGCGGCCATCTCATAGCCGACGGCACGCCCGCCCAAGTCATGGCCAACCCAGCCTCCCTCACCGGCCAATACCTCGCCGGCAAAATCGAAATTCTTGCCCGCCAGAAGCCCCGCGAGCTCACTGGCAACTGGGTCACCGTCGAAGACGCCCACTCCCACAACCTGCAGAACGTCACCGCCCACTTCCCCCTCGGCGTCATGACCGTCATCACCGGCGTAAGCGGCTCTGGCAAATCCACCCTCGTCAACGACATCCTCTACCGCTCCCTAGCCAAAGAACTCTACGGCTCCCGCGAAGAACCCGGCCAGCACGGACGAGTCATCGGCATCGACCAGCTCGACAAGGTCATCCAGATCGACCAATCCGCCATAGGCCGCACCCCCCGCTCCAACCCCGCAACCTACACCGGAGTCTTCACCGCCATCCGCGATCTCTTTGCCATGCTCCCCGAATCTCGCGAGCGCGGCTACAAACCCGGCCGTTTCTCCTTCAATGTCCAGGGCGGCCGCTGCGAGGCCTGCCAAGGCGAAGGCCAACGCCGTATCGAAATGAACTTCCTCCCAGACGTCTACGTCCTCTGCGAAGTATGTAACGGTCGCCGTTACAATCAGGAGACCCTCTCCGTCAAGTTCAACGGCTACTCCATCGCCGACCTCCTCGACCTCCCCATCGCCGACGCCGTTCCCATCTTGAAAGACATCCCCACCGTCAACATCAAACTGCAAACCCTGGTCGACGTAGGCCTCGGCTACATCCACCTCGGCCAATCCGCCACCACCCTCTCCGGCGGCGAAGCCCAGCGCATGAAGCTCGCCCGCGAGCTCTCCAAGCGCCAGACCGGCCGCACCCTCTACCTCCTGGACGAGCCCACCACCGGCCTCCACTTCGACGACGTCCGCAAGCTCCTCGAGGTCCTTCACCGCCTCACCGACCTCGGCAACACCGTAGTCATCATCGAGCACAATCTAGACATCATCCGCAACGCCGACTACGTCCTCGACATGGGCCCCGAAGGCGGCGAAGGCGGCGGCCGTATCATCGCCCACGGCACACCCGAGCAGATCGCCACCGTCGCCAGCTCCCACACCGGCAGCTTCCTCGCCCGCTACTACACCTCCCACGCGCTGAACTTCACCAGCCGCAACGGAACCAGCCACGCCGGCCCCCAACCCCACACCATTGCCGCTGCTCCTGACGCAGCTAAAAAACCCAAACCCAAATTCCTCGCCCCGGAAAAGAAAACCGGACTGGCCAAAGCCAGCAGTTCAAAACCCGAAGAAAGAGCCAAGCCAAAAGCGAAAAAGAAGTCCACAATAAGCAAGACAGCAAATAAAACCACCACCAAGAGAGCTCCGAAGCTGTAACCTCATTCCGCACGAACAAGCATGAGCGACCTCACACCCAATACGTCCTCCTCCGTCCGCCCTTTCGCATCAGAAGAACCCGCCGTCACCGTCCCCGTCTTCCGTCCGCCCGTCAGCCCCGAAGACCAGACTCTCTTCTTCCCCAACGCCGAGGGCACACCTCCTCCTGAGCCGCCGGTCCGTATCCCCCACCTCGGCCACGCTGCCCTCTTTCTCGCCATCGCCGGCTTCTTCCTTTTGATCATCCAGCTCGTTTTTCTGGGCGTCAGCCATCCCCCTGCGGTCACAGGTAAAGCAGCAGCGGGCGGCATGTCGACCAAGTTTCTCGTTGGCTCCGAAGCCCTGAGTTACCTCGCCACCCTCGCCGTCTCCTGGTTCCTCTTCCCGCTTTTCTGGAAGCGTTCCTTCGCCGAAGGCCTCCAGGCCAACCTTGACGCCGCTCGTCGCAACGCTATCCGCCTCATTCCCATCGGCATCATCCTGTCCGTCTCCACCCAGGCCGTCTCGTCTCTCGTCTCGCTACCCAAAAACATCCCCGTCAACGACTTTTTCCGCACCCCATCCGACGTCTGGCTAGTCGCCGCCTTCGGAACGCTGCTCGCACCTCTCTTTGAAGAGGTCGTCTTCCGCGGCTTCCTCCTCCCCGCCTTCGCCATCGCCTACGACTGGCTCTCTCTTCCCCGCACCCCGGCCGCCCGCGAACAGTGGCATCTAACCAACAAGCTCAGCAGCCCATCGCTCGTCTTCTCCGCCGTCCTTACTAGCATCCTCTTTGCCCTCATTCACGGCTTCCAGACCGCCTTCACTTGGCCCGTTCTGGTGCTGCTCTTCTGTGTCTCTCTCATCCTCAGCTACGTCCGCCTCCGCCTCCGCTCTGTCATGGCCTCAACCCTCATCCATGTCAGCTACAACGCGAC
>JAOAPF010000147.1 GCA_025462755.1 Edaphobacter sp. | reverse complement strand
GAACGCGATCACGGGAGCATTCGGTGTTTGGAGCGCTGGAGTAGCAAGAAAGCTGCTGAGACGTTCAGCATCGGCCTTGAAGTTGGGCGGAAGCTGGAAGAGAAGGAGGCCAAGCTTGCCCGCCTGCTGCACCGGCTCGAGCGCCGAGACAAACTGGGCCACGTCGTCCGCGCACTCTTGCAATCGCTTGAAGTGCGTAATGCGTTGTGGCGCCTTGAAGCTGAACCGGAAGTTCGCCGGAGTTGCGGCCAGCCAGCCTTCGAGCATCTTCGCCGTGGGTAGCGTGCGAAAGGTGTAGTTGACCTCAACCGAGGTGAGCTTCGAAGCGTAAAAGTCGAGGAATCGCTTAGCGGGCGTGCCGGCAGGATAGAACTCCGGCTTCCAGGTCGGGTAAGCCCAGCCGGAAGTTCCCGCGTAAAGACGCTCGGACGATGCGGAAGGCGAGACTTGGGAGACTCGGGGCAAGGTTGGACCGCAATGTGACAGGATCTGAGATGTTTGGGGCGGCTAGTGGGTTTCGAACCCACGACATCCGCTGCCACAGAGCGGCGTTCTGCCACTGAACTATAGCCGCCGTATACTGGAATTATAGCACTGGCGCCCTTCCGGACGATTCACTTTGGGGAACAGTGGGGGTCCGATGGCGTTTACCGCGAAACCCGAGGTCCTGTCGCCCCGCCTGAAGCGCGGCAGCAGGGCCTTCGACGACGAAAACCTCGACCTCCTTTCGCACGTGCTCGACGATTTCATTAAAATTCCCGGTACCTCGATCCGCTTCGGCCTCGACGGCATCGTTGGCTTCATCCCCGGCATCGGCGACCTGATCGGCGGAATCGCCTCCTGCATCATCATCATCGCAGCCTGGGTTCGGGGCGTCTCTTATGTCACGGTTGCACGCATGGTGACCAACGTCGCGATCGAAGTTGTAGTCGGATCGGTACCCATCCTCGGCGATATGTTCGACATCGCCTGGCGCGCGAACCGCCGCAACTACGCTCTGTTGGTCGGCAGCGTAGACGAGCCGCGAAAGCACACGCTGCAAAGCTGGCTCTTTCTTGGCGGTGTGTGTCTGGTGCTGGCCGCGCTGGTACTGCTACCCATGCTTCTGCTGACCTGGGTCTTCGGAAGCCTGATGCATGCGCTGTTCGGCATGAATACCCACGGCATGTTCCGCACGTTTTGATGGGCCGATGCCGACTCGATGCGATAAACTAAAGGCAGTCGGGGCGTAGCGCAGTCTGGTAGCGCATCTGGTTTGGGACCAGAGGGTCGGGGGTTCGAATCCCTCCGCCCCGACCATTTAGAGGTGCCCATCATTTCAGCAATTTACAAGCACAACCATTTCACATTTTCGAACCGCTGGGAGGTTGGTTTTCGCTAGATAACATTCGTCCAGGTTTGAGATACTTACGGTCCCCTTTCCATAAGAAAAGATTGTGTTCTCCTTCGAATCAAGGCAGGCTGAGGAACATTCTTTTTGCGGAGTTTCTTTTGAGACACACTGTTCTTTCCTGCCTTCTGTTCGCCCTGTCCTTGCTCCCCCGGCCCCGGTGAAACCTTTCGGAACCGTTCCCATATCTCCCTGCCACAAAATTCGACCACCCTCGGTACGGCCGACCTTAATGGAGATGGACTGCTTGACTTTTATTACGCCGTCAATGGGCAGCTCAACATCCTGCTAGCGCAGTCAAGTGGCTCTTATAAGTTGTGGCTCAAGCCTGAATTACTGCCCGCTTGACGTTAAGGCGCATTCGTTTTGCCTTTAAAGTCCCAACCCTTGCATTGGGGGCCGTGGTGGCGGTGCCACGGCGGCCTTCATCAAATCTGAACCACCTTTATACCAATCCACCTTCCGCGTCACCACCATCACCACGGCCAGTACTGCGAACAACATCAAAGATCCCAGGACGAGCGCGTTGTCCTCGCTGAGGAGCAGGCCGTACACTGCCGCATAAAGGGCCGTCAGCATACCTCCGAATGCGACCCCGCGCGTCACGCTTCGCAGGACATACGACAGATAGAACGTCAGCAACCCGATACAGGCC
This sequence comes from Edaphobacter sp., assembly GCA_025462755.1. Classification (GTDB taxonomy): domain Bacteria; phylum Acidobacteriota; class Terriglobia; order Terriglobales; family Acidobacteriaceae; genus Edaphobacter. The sequence goes on along the minus strand of JAOAPF010000147.1, from coordinate 20,517 downwards.
ACGCTGGCAATCAGGTAGGACAGCTCAAACGCCATATGTTCCGAGAAGCTGACCAGCAACAAAAAAAAGATCGCCAGCCCGAACCCAACCAGCAGATACTGCACCGGGTGAATCGGCAACTCTTTCATCATCTCGAAGAGGAAAAAACCGCCAAACGTCAGCACTACAAACAAAATCCCATACTTCGTCGCCCGATCGCTCAATTTGTAGGGATCAATCGGCGTCAGCAGACTCACATCTATCAGATCGATCGGCTTCACTGGATTTGACTCCATCTGCACCTGCGTCCCTGTCGCCAGCGAAGGAACATCCCACGCCGCCGAAAACCCGTTTCCGCCTACCTCCCGTGTCCGCGGCAGAAAGCGTCCGGCAAACAGCGGAGAACGCCATGTCGACCTCAGCTCTACATGATTCGAATCGCCCACTGGAGCTACGCTCAGCTGTTCCGTCCCTGCCAAGTCCATATCGATTGCAAACTCCATATGACCTTTCAACTCTCTCACGCCACGCAATGGCACCCGTAGATTCGGCTGCCAACCCATCGTCGACTCCGCCCCTTGAAGCATCGTCTCGGGCGTCCCATTGACCACGACCGTCGGCGTCCCCACAATGCCACGCACGTCCTCAACGGACATCGCCAGGTACGGCTCACCCCACTCCACCTGTCCCGTCGTCTGTGGCGGCACAATCTCCACCGATCCCTTCAGGTGCCCCGCAAACTCATATACCGTGACCGTATACAGGCCATGCCGCCGCTCGGTCGGCGTCAGCTTTCCGCGTACATCCAGTACATGAGGGAACGATGTTGCCGTCAGCGTAGCCACATGCTCAACTCTCTTCTTCACTCCCTTCTCGCCATCCTCCATCGTCACGGTCGTCTGTGTATACGGCCTAACCAATACCGGACCGATCACCGTTTGTGGCCCCGCATAGCTCGCCTCGATACTCTTCACTGCTTCGTCCCGATACTTCTGTCGATCGGTGATCGTACCGTTCACCATCGCTAGGGCAATGAAGATCATGCCCGTCACCACGCCAATGACCAGCAGTTTCAATGCCAGCTTGAGATTCATCTCATCTCCTTTGGAAACTATGTATGTTCAACGCTTCAAGATGTTCGAGAGAATTAACTTTGCACTACAAAGTGAGTGGCCGCACGAGCTAGAAAACTTTGCTCGTAAAGTGATCTCTGAAAAAAAGAGTTAGGCCCGGGAAGGTGTCAGACTGCGCAACAGGTTGGGGGGAGCCTCTTCTTTGCTTCCCTTCGCCGCGTCCTTCAGTACACGTTCGAGCGTCGAAAGGTAATCGAGGTATCGCTTTCGGCCCTCAGGCGTGATGCGGCAAATGGTTTGTGGACGATTACGATCGTGTCCTTTCTTGATCTCGATCATTTTCTCCGCTTCAAGCACACGTAAATGCCGACTCAGATTGCCATCGGTCAGCGAGCACAGCTGTTTCAGATCATTGAAAATCAGACCTTTGGGACTTGTAATCAGAGAAGTCAGAAGGCTGAGGCGGGCGTGCTCGTGAATCACTCGATCGAGGCCTTCATAGGCGAAGCGACCTTCACTCGATGGAGCTTTAGTTTTCATCCGCATCCTCCGGTGTGGCAACGAACAGGATGCCAGCCACCAGCAACTGTCCCGCTCCATAGGCAACACCCATGGTCCATGGAGCAAGTGCGCGGCTATCTCCGAGTGCAATACAGACCAACCCGGTGAGCAGGTACCACACCCCGGCAGCAATCATAGGGCGGGGCAGAAAGCGACAGGACGAAAAGATGCCCAGGCTAAAAATCACCTGCCAAAGTCCGGGAAGCATCCAGAAGGCTGCAGGGACGAAGCGTACGACAGCGATGGTAAGCAGTACTCCCCCGCCAAGTGCAGGGAGGAACTGTTCAACGGCCATACGGATCATCTCGTCGGACAGACCAGAATGGATGCGACGGGTTCGGGTATGCATCTGTACTCCGGTCAATGCAGCTGATAGCACAGCCGTGGAGATCCAAATACCCAGGTACGCCGAAACGTGGTTGGCCGGGTCCGGCAGCCACATCGATTGCGATGACGCCGCCAAGAGTGCAATTACTCCCGTAGAGGCGAGCGTTGCTGGACCATAACCCCGAAACTGCGTACTGTGGGCCATCTGCCTGCGTATGCTGCTGATATCACTGAGCGCTTTGTGGAGGTCATTCATACAGTTTCACTTTACATTGCAAAGTAAACCAGATGGAGATGCGCGTGTCAAATTGCTGAGATGTTACATGTTGCGACTCAGCATTTCGACGTACCCCGGCAGTTATGACCGGACCGAAAAACTTACGATTGATCCTGTTTTGACGGGCAGCAAGGGTTCACTACCAGCGAACTCCTGTGAACCTAGATTTTCCAGAGATGGGTCGCTCGGTCCCACAGGCTGATGGTACGGATGGACTCGAAGCTACTCCCGGAAGTAGGGAAAGTTCAAAAAAATCGTCTAATAGGGCCGACCATTAGCTTACGAGCCTGGAAAGCATCCTTTCCAGGCCGCGAATCAATCTTTCATTTTCAGGCTCGGAACGAACTGCAATCCGAAGATGCCCCGGCGCGAGCCCCTGAAAATTCGCGCAAGAGCGCAGAACAACCTGCTCCTCCACAATCATTTTTTCCCATAATCGGCTAACGTCAATCTTTGCAGAAAATCGCAGAAGAAGAAAATTTGCACTCGATGGATACGTCGCGATCTTCAATCGCACAAGCTCCTGTTCTAACCACAAACGCCGTCGAGCATTCGCTACCCGCGAGCCTTCGGCATAAACTTCATCCCCCAAAGCGGTGCAGACTGCATCCGAAGCAAAGCTCGCAATCGGCCACGGCGCGATAAAACAATCCATCGCCTTTACATTCGCCGCTCCGCTGATCGCATATGCCACTCTCAATCCGGCAATGGCAAAGAATTTAGTTACCGAGCGAAAGACGATCACATTGCTCTGTTCAATAGACCACCGGGTCAAGGATCTAGCTGGACAGTAGTCAATGAAAGCCTCATCCAGCAACACCGCAATACTATGTTGCGCTGCCACCTCGATCAGTCGCTGCATGTTGTCCGCATCGCAGGTCGCTCCGGAAGGATTTTGCGGATTCGCCAGTAAAATCACATCGCAAGAGTGATCGAGTGAATTTTTCAGGATCGAATCTAGCGCATACCGAAAATCTTTATCCGATCGAAGATGATAGGGAGCGACGAAGACGCCCGCGTTCTCAAGCGTGTTCCTATACTCGCGGAAAGAGGGGATGGGCAGAAGACATCGTTTGACCTTTAATGATCGCACCACGGCCTCAAGCAGCGGCACGAAACCATTCGCAACAGCGACATTCTTTGACTCAACGCCCGTATACTCCGCGATCGCCTGCTTCAACTCAACTGACTCCATATCTGGGTACATCGCAAGAGCCGAGGGCTCGTCGAGCGCCTTTCGTATTGCGGATAGTACCGACGATGGAGGCCCAGCCGGATTGATATTGGCACTGAAATCGAGGAGTCGCTCAGCGGCGATTCCATATCGCGCAGCGATCTGCCGAAGTTGTCCGCCATGTACTGGCGGCAGAACAGGAGGAGCCACACTCATATCGCCCTCCTCCGCAGACAGAGCGCAGTGACAACCCCGAATACAGACACTATCGCGGCGATGCGAATCGCCTGTTTAGCCCGTTGTGTCGACGGCGGCGAAAATCTTTCTCCTATTAACGGCGCAACGACTCGGTCTCCCTTATAGAAATTTTCGCCTCCCAAACGCACCTGCAGTCCGCCGGACATCGCGCTCTCTGGCTGCCCTGCATTTGGACTCTTGTGTTTCATCCCATCACTTAGCCATGTTTCAAGCGCAGTCGTAGCGTTGGCGCCTTCAACGGTCGCCGCAGCCGCAACGATGCCCAGCGCTGTCAGCCGCGAAGGTAGAAAGTTGGCTACATCGTCCAATCTCGCAGCTACTTTCCCGAAATAAAAATACGTCTCGTCGGCGTGGCCGATCATTGAGTCAAGCGTATTGATTGTCTTATAGGCCATGGCGAGTGGCACTCCTCCAACGGCCATGTAGAAGAGCGGTGCGATTACACCATCGGAACAACTCTCCGCCACGGTTTCGATGACCGCACGGCTGATCTGCTGCGCGTCCAGCACTTGAGTATCTCGCCCGACGATCCGAGCCAGCCGCTGTCGCGCTAGAACAAAATCATCTACTTCTAACGATGCGACTACAGCAGAGGCTTCGTCATGTAGACTGCGCGATGCCAGGCATGTCCACGCGAGCAACGCTTCCGTGATGAGTCCCAAGAGACGGCCACGCGTATACATCCATGCAACCGTTTTTGCTGTTCCCGTGTATGCAGCGGAGACTAGGCTGAAGGTCAATACGCCGCCAAGGACTAGCTCTGCTATTGCCCGTTGGCCAGGTCGCCGCAAGACTCGCTCTCCTTCTTCCACGGCCTTGCCGATAAGCCGCACAGGGTGTGGAAACCATTCAGGATCGCCTGCGATCCAATCGAAAAGGTAGGCTGCCCCAAGAAGCCCTCGATCAATCATCAGGTCACGCCTTTCCGTTGCGAGCGATCGAAAGCTCTTCCGAAGTCATTGCTTGATAAGAAAGGCCAACCCAGCCGAAGATCGTCTTCATATCCAGAGCTTTTTCGACCTCACGCGCAAGTCGATCAAGTGACTCTTCGCGAAGCTGATCCCACTGGCAAAGCTCGTTTGGCGCAGCAAGTTTATGAAACGCTCTCGCGGCTCGAAGGAATTGGTGGCGGAAATGATCGTCACTGAAAAGTCCGTGCAGATACGTTCCGAAGACGCGCGTATCGGCACTCAAGCATCCATCGTGATGACCATCCGACGATCGCGACCCATCTGAGAGAACCGCAAAGTGTGCCGCTCCCGCCTGATAGATCGTTCGTCCGATGTGAATCTCGTAACCTGAAACCCGGCAGTCCGCAATAGGCTGGCCGAACAGAGTTCGCGCCATGATGTTCCCAGTCACATTGCGGGTCACCTTATCCGCCTGCATGATTGTTCGAATCGGCAACAGTGCCAGACCGGCGGCTGAACCATCGTGCTCCATACGAAAAGGATCGGTGATCGTTTCTCCGAGCATCTGCATCCCGCCGCAGATCCCAACTACCAAGCCGGCACGAGCATACTGTTGAACCGCAACATCCAGGCACCTTTCGCGCATCCACCACAAGTCATCCACCGTCTGCTTGCTTCCCGGCAAGATAACGATATCCGCTTCCGCGATGGTCTCAGCAGTTTGGCAGAACAGTACCGAGGCAGAGGGCTCCGCGCGCAGCGAGTCGAAGTCGGTGAAGTTCGAAAAGGACGGTACCGCGACAATAGCTATGCGCAAACGACGATCGGAGGCTCTGTCGATAGAGGGAGTCAGGGGCCATTGCGTCTGTGTCCTGATCGGCAGGCCCAAGCTATCTTCTTCTTCGAGCATCAGCGACGGTAGGTAAGGAACGACACCAATGCATGGCTTCTTTACGCGTTCTTCCATAATCCGTATCCCCGGCTCCAGCAAGCTCGCATCGCCGCGAAATTTGTTAATGGCAAACCCTTGAATGCGTCCTCGTTCCTCAGGCTCCAGCAGCTCTAAAGTCCCAAGCAGCGACGCAAACACGCCGCCTCGATCGATGTCGCCAACCAGCAAGCATCGCGCGTCGGCCATCTCCGCCATTCTCATATTTGCGATATCGTGCCGCTTCAGGTTGATCTCCGCAGGCGATCCGGCACCTTCCAAAATGATGACGTCATTTTGTGACGCGAGTTTCTCGTAGCTTTCGCGGACAACAGGCAGCAACTCTTCCACGCGCCTTTGGTAGTAGTCCGCGGCAGTGATTCTTCCCCATATCTTCCCGCACACGACCAACTGCGACGAGGTATTACTCGACGGTTTGATCAGAATAGGATTCATATGGACCGACGCCGGAACTCCCGCGGCCTCTGCCTGCAGCGCTTGCGCCCTGCCGATCTCCAGCCCCTCAACGGTTGCGGCAGAGTTTAGCGACATATTCTGCGATTTGAACGGAGCGACCCGATAACCTTGTTGCGCGAAGATGCGGCAAAGCGCTGCAGTCAACAGTGATTTTCCGACATGCGAGCTGGTTCCCAGAACCATGATTGCCCGCGCCTTCACCGCATCAATCCTTTCGCATCCCAGTTGCTGTCGTATTGGTCAAATGCAAGCACGCTCTGCAGAGGGGTTCGCCTCTCCCAACCCGCACGTTCCAGATCGGGCTCTGTGGCAAACGCCTCCACGTACCCCAGACACAGGTACGCCACAGGAGTAACGTGGTCCGGAATCTTCAAGGCGTGACGCAGCCGAGTTGGTTCCAGAATGCTGACCCAGCCCACACCGATTCCTTCCGCCCTCGCCGCGAGCCAAAGATTCTGCACCGCGCAAACAGCGGAGTAGAGCGCCGTCTCCGGCATGGTGCGCCGTCCCAGTTGATGCCCTCGATTGCTCTGCGAGTCGCACACAATGCAGAGATTTTGGGGCGCCTCGAGTATGCCTTCAAGCTTCAGGCCCGTGTAGTTTCGTTGCTGTTCACCCTCGTAGTCCGCAAGCGCCTGCTTATTTGTATCGAGGAAGATCTTGTGTATCGTTTGACGCACCCCAATATCTCGAACCACGATAAACCGCCACGGCTGCATCAGGCCGACAGACGGTGCATTGTGCGCGGCTTCCAATAGCTTGCGAAGCAGATCATCCGGGATAGGCTCCGGCAGGAAACCACGGCGCACATCTCTGCGTTCGCGGATCGCCCGGTAGACAGCCTGGCGCGCGCCCTCCTCGAAGCCAGCGGCCTTTGTCATTTCCATGCTCTGGACCACTTCGGTCCTGCCGTCTCACCGGTGCGCAGACGTGCATCCACGCCGGCATTCACCTCGATCAACCTGCCGAACAGCCAGATCACATCGGAGAGCCGATTCAGGTAGGCGAGTATTTCCGGCTTTAGTTCTACGCCACTCGATGCGAGACGAACTGTGTTGCGTTCTGCACGACGGCATACAGTGCGAGCAACTTCATACGCTGCCGACTCAGTATGCGCGCCCGGCAGTGACCAGTCGCCGAGAATCCCCTCGGTCGCCTCGATTTGGTGAACCAGCTTCGTCAGGGCTTCAACATCGTCCGGCGTGATGGACGGCGGGGCCTTCTTGCTTTCCGGCGGAGTTGCCAACCCCGATCCCAGACGAAACAGAGTGCGTTGAATCCCTTCGGTCCAGTCGTAGATCTCCTTGTTTGTGCAGATGCTGCGGGCAAAGCCCAGCACTGTATTCAACTCGTCCACGGTGCCATACGCCTCAACGCGCAGGTCTGACTTCGAAATGCGCACGCCCCCGGCCAACCCGGTCTGTCCGCCATCTCCACGTGTCGTCGCAATACTCATATCTCTTCTCCTTGTACTTCATCACTTTCATCAAAAGCTTCTAGGGATTCTTCGACGCAAATGCGAATCACCTTGCGAAGAGCTGTCCGCTCATATCGCAGAACCAACTTCTCATCGAGAAAATCCAGTACTCGCGGCGGACGGTCCGAAAACAACTGCTCTTCGCCAAAGAACCAGGGCTCGGTTGCGCCAAGCTCTCCGATAGATCGCGCATAAATTACGACGGCAGGAATTCGATGCACTCCCCTCTGTAACAGACGATAAGCGCGATGGTATCCATCTCGCAAAAACCACCGCCCGCGAAATTCAGCGACCTCGAAAAAGGGGCTGCCCCCATAAACGGAAACAGGTAAATAACAATTCGGGGCTGCATTCCGGATCAACCGCAACTGCAGGTCGGGGTTGTTCGAATGCAAGGTGAAATCCAGCCCATCCGTGGCATTCCGGCTAGGTACAAGGTGATGCTCCGTGCCTCGTTGTAGACCAAGTGAGACAGAGATCAATTGCGGCCAGTCGTCCGGCTCTGGGATCGGCGAAATATGCCGCGTCGCGCCGAATGCCAGTCTTCGTTGGAAGGCCAGCAGGTGATGCAGATCAACAACGCCCAATGTCCAGTCAAGCCCCGTGTACTCCGCCTGCAAATCGGAGCGCTGCATGCACTGATCGAGTAAATGATGAATGCCTTTGCTCTCATCCGCAAGCAAAGCATTGCAACCCGCATGGCGGTCACGCTCCGCCAATCTTTTGTGTGCCCGCACGACCTCTTTCGCGAACTCCTCTCGCCTAAGGGCCATCGCGGAGTCGCGGTAGGAATACTGATCGAGTTCCCACGCAATCAACTCATACACGTCGACCTTCGACCTCAAGACCCCGCCTCAGCAGTCTGCACGGAACAGAAGGCTGCGCGGGAATGACGGATGACAGAGCAGTACGATATCGTCTGCTCCCACGCGGTATCCTCGGAACATCCATGCACCGCACGTAGCACTGTTCGGAGCACGCCTGCATGCGTCACGACCGCAACGCAGCAACCCGCGGCCTCTGCCTTCAAAGACAGAAATTTCACTTCGTCCAACACCCGCCTCTCAAAGTCGTCAAAAGGTTCGCCATCCGGCGCCGGCACCCGCGGATACCCCGATATCCAATGACGAGCATAGGCATCGTCTCGTCGTTCAAGCTCTTCCCATGTGATCCCTTCCCATTGCCCAAAGTTGATCTCGCGCAGTGAGGAACGCACATGGCAGTCCACCCCGAACGCTTCGGCGATCGCCATCGCCGTAGTATGAGCCCGGCGCAGGTCGCTGGTATAAACCACACCAATGTCTTCGGTGAGGAGCCTGCTGATTAGCTCGCAAACTTGCACACGGCCGCGCGCGTTCAATTCAGGATCGGAGTGTCCACAGAAGGTGCCTGCCATGTCCGTCTCCGCATGGCGAATGAACAAAAGCTCGCTCATAGAATCCATACTCCGCAAAAGTAGACGGCAATCTCAGTCAATTGATTCGTCGCGCCGAAGCAGTCGCCTGTCACTCCTCCAAGTTCTCTGGCATAAAACCACCCGCTCAATGCAGCAATCAGAATCGCAACTATCACTGGGGCTGCCGCCGAACGTCGCAACGCAATAGAAACCACAGCAAGGCTGAAGACCGACCCAACGATCAGCGAAGGCAAAGAGGTCAGCTTGGCGATCTGCGCACCCTGACCAACTTGTTCGCGTGCAGCTGGAAGGAAGTAGCTCAATGGAAGAGAACTCCATCGGCACAAGACATGCGACGAGATAATGTACGCTGCAAAGTGTTCCAGCGGCAAGGATGCCAGAAGCAGATAACGCGCCAGTAAGGACAACACAAGAGCCGTCGCGCCGTAGCTGCCGATCCGGCTGTCCCTTAAAATGGCCAGAATCCTCTCCTTGGACCGTCCGCCACCAAAACCATCCGCGGTATCGGCGAGACCATCCTCATGCAAGCATCCGGTGACCAGCACGAAGTAGACCAGCACAATTAAGGCGACCAGAGAACGACTCAGATGGAGCAGCCCCACCTTTTGCAGGAGTACAGCGCCAGAGCCGACCACAAGTCCCACGACCGGAAAGAACTTTGTGGCACGCGACAGCGAATCGGCCTCGAACGCAAGCGATGGCATCGGAATTCGCGTGAGAAATTGAAACGCCACTCCGATCTCATTACCCATCCGGCGAATATGCTGTATCGCATTCACAGGTTCGCCTCGCTTACACCCGCAGAGGCAAACGTCGCCATCTCGTTGTACAGACGCATCGCGGACTCAATGATCGGCATCGCGAGCACCGCACCGGTTCCCTCTCCCAGTCGCATGTTCAGCGAGAGGATAGGCTTCAATCCAATGTACTTGAGCAGCACCCAGTGTCCCGGTTCTTCGGATTGATGACCGGCAAAGAGGTAGCCTCTCACGCGTGGTTCAGTAGCAAACGCGCTCGCCGCCGCGGCAGTTGAAATGAATCCATCAACAACGACTGCAATCCCGCTCCGCGCCGCGCCCAGTATCAGGCCTGTCATCGCGGCAATCTCCAACCCGCCAACACAACGCAACACCTCAAGCGGGTCGGGTACCGAGTCAATTCCAACGGTTGGGAAATATTTCTGGACGACCGCTTCGATAATCCCCCTTTTGTGCGCCTGAGCCCCGGCATCCAAACCAGTCCCCTGACCAGTCACTTGCTGTACAGGCTTACGGGTCAGCACAGACGTGATGGCGCTCGCCGCCGTAGTATTGCCAATGCCCATCTCGCCGACGGCCAACAGGCTTTGTCCCTTCGCGCCCGCCTCTGCTCCCAGCCTGGATCCGACTTCAAGTGCTTGCGCCAATTCCGCATCACTCATAGCCGCTTCATAAAGCATGTTGCGTGTTCCTCTGCGTACCTTGCAGTGCAACAACCCGTGGAGCCCATCAAAATGCGCATCAACGCCTACGTCTACGATGTTCATCTGCACACCGTGAAGCTTCGCCAGTACATTGATAGCAGCGCCCTCGGCGAGAAAATTCAACACCATCTGCCGTGTTACCTCGCTCGGATAAGCACTCACTCCTTCTGCAGTCACTCCATGGTCCGCGGCAAAGACATACACGGCCTTCTGCAGCGGCTGGGCGAAATCTTGCCGTCGAATAGACACCATCTGCGCGGCGATATCTTCGAGCATGCCAAGGCTTCCAAGAGGCTTGGTCAACACATCCAGATGAGCACGTGCCCGCGTAATCCACTGCTCGCTCGGCGACTCTATCCCAGCGACAATCTTGGCGACGACCCCCCGGCTCGCAGTGTTCATCCAGCCCTCTTCGTATGCTGCTGAATTCGGTCGATCAGCAAGGGGTGGCGTCGCGGCGGGCAGTTGAAAGCTTTTTCTAAGATGGAGGGCTTCAGAATTTCTGCTGGCGTTCCATTCATCAAGGGCATTTCCGGGCTCAGCAACAGAACAGACGAGAAGTTACCCTCCACCAATTGAAGATCATGAATAGAGGCAAAGATGGTGATGCCTTCCGACCGAAGGAAGTGCAGCAGGTCGATCAGTTCCACCTGCCGCCCAATATCCAGATTCTGCGTCGGCTCATCCAGCAGCAGCAGCTTCGGTTCCTGCGCGAGGCCCAGCGCAATCTTCACGCGCTGGCGCTCCCCCCCGCTCAGCTCGTTGAAGATTCGCTGTTGCAACCCGGTCACATCCGCAAGATCCAGGGCGCGATCCACCGCCATGCGATCTTCACTCATCGGCCCGCGCAAGAACCCGAGGTACGGAGTGCGCCCCTGCTCCACGACCTCACGCACGGTAAATTGAAAAGGAACATCGAGTTGCTGCGGAACAAGCGCAACCGTGCGCGCCACCTTCCTGAGTGCAAGCCTTTGTAAGGGCACATCGTTCAAAATCACGCTGCCCGACCGGCAGTGCAGCGTACCGGCAGCAAGGCGCAGAAACGTCGTTTTGCCCGCACCATTCGGCCCAATCAGAGCTGTACAGCTTCCTGCCGGCAGATCGAAGCTCGCGGACCGAATTACGTCGAGCCGATCATACCCGAAGCTGACATCGCTAAACCTTAGCAGAGGGTTCATAGCACGTAGCTCCGCTTTGTCTTACGCAGCAGATAGAGAAAGAACGGGCCGCCGAGAAAGGCCATCAAAATTCCCACAGGAACCTCGCTGGGCGCAAACATCGAGCGCGCAAGAGTATCAGCTACAACCAAAAAGATCGCGCCACACAAGGCCGTCACCGGCAGCAGTCGGACATGATCCGGACCAAGAAGCAGGCGCGCGACGTGCGGCACGATCAATCCGGCAAAGCTGATGAGGCCACCAAGCGATACCGCGATGGCGGTTAGCAAAGATCCCGTGAGGATAATTCCAATACGCGTATTCTCCACTCTCAATCCCAGTTGATGAGCATAGTCGTCGCCCAGCGCCAGGGTATTGAGTCTTCGCATCAGCGGCATCGCAACTACAGCCGCAAACAAAAGGAGTGCACCGCTCACAGAGAGCTGTGTCCAGCGAGGGATCCCAATCACTCCATGCAGCCACGAAAGAAGAATCAAGTGGTTCGACCCGCTTCCACTATCGAATGCTTCAAAAAAATAGCTAGAGTACCCGAGCATCGTGCTGACGGCAAATCCTGCAAGCAGCAAAGTGATTACATTCGTTTTGCCGTTCGAGCGTGCCAGCGAATAGACAAGCGCCATCGTTATCACCGAACCCGCGAAAGCCAGAAGCGCTGTGGCACTAATGCCAAACAGTGAAAGCTGCGAGAAGAAAAAGATGCCAATACATGCGCCCAGTACCGCGCCGCCCGACGAGCCAATAACGTAAGGGTCAGCCATCGGGTTGCGAAACAGTCCTTGAAACATAAGTCCCGAGATAGCCAGCGCGGCGCCGACTACACCCGCCGCCAACACCCGCGGCAGGCGGATCTGTACCAGAATGATCTGTTGTGTCGCTGTCAGCGGATGATGCCCAAAGAGAGCGGCTACGATTGCTCCGGGCGAGACGCGAACCGCACCCGTCGCTAGCGAAAATAGAACGACCGTCACCAGCGCAAGGAAGAGCAGCAAGATCAGCATAAGGAAGGGTGCCTTGCCCTTCGGCAACCGCTGGTCGTGAGCACGCGTCTGCGGCATCTGCCCCTTAGCGGAGTCAGGGGCAGATGCCAAAGGCGACACTGTGACCCGGGTTGTTTCCGGAGTTATTTCAGTCCCCAGGACTCACCTCCAAAGGTGACCTTAATTCCCGACCGAAACGTAAACGGCAGAGCAGGGAAGCCGAACGCCTGGACATAATGTTCACTCAGCAGGTTCTGAATATTCGCGTAAGCTGTCACTCGCGATGTGACCTGATAGCCCCCACTAAGATCAAGCCGCTCATAAGAACCATCCAGATTACGGTTTGGGAGCAACATCGTGGGGCCGAAATTGGGATCCGAAAGGAAATCGCTGTCGTCCCGCCGCCCGACCAGTGTACCGGTCAGCGAGCTGTAGAACTTCGAGCGCGTGTAGTTCAGGCCAAAGTATCCAGAGTGAGGGGCGACCCGAAACGGCCGGGCGCCCACAAGCGGCGAGAACGCTCCGATCGGAATGTTGCCGAAGTTGAAGGCCGGATTGAACGACTCACCCACACCTTGGTCGCTCGAAAACGACCGCTGCACCACCGCGTCCGAATACGTGTAACCCCCACGCGCAAAGAGCCGGCTGCTAATCTTGTACTCTGCCTCGAACTCCAAACCCATGGCGCGGAAGGCCTCTGAATTGACGTAGGCGCCAAACTCAACTGCAGGTAGAAGGTTATGTGGCACACCCAGCTCAGCTAACCCGGACTGCGGAACAAATTCGATGCCATTGGTGAACTCGTTGTGGAAGTAAGTCAGACCCAGCCGTGCGCGACCATTCCACAGCTCCTGGTCGACCCCGCCATCGTAGGTGCGGGAGTTCTCCGGACCAATCTGTCCGACATGAAACTGTGCAATCAGCTCCCTACCATTCGGTACTTCCGAAAGAATATTGAAAAGCGAACTGCCCTGCTGAAACACGTTTGGCTCCTTAATGCCTTTGCCAAAGCTCGCGTGCAGCTTAGTTCCACTAAACCAGCTCCTGGCCGAGGGTCGCACAAGATAATAGGCAACCGAAGCACGTGGGGTTCCAGCCAAGCCAAAGAGACCATTGTTCTCGATCCCACTCCCGACGTTGTAGTAAAACCGATTGCGGATGTCACCAGAGATCTGAAGCGTGTAACTGTAGTTGCCGCGGCTGATCGTGTTTGCGGGCGAACCAGGCGACTGAGTCGAGCCGCGTTCAGCCTCATACTTGAAGCCGCCCAGCGCGACGATATGTGGATTGAAGCGATAGTCCGTCTGTGCGTAGACAAAGTCGCGGTTGGTAGCAGTGAGAAACTGACTCGGATACGTAGTTCCCGCGAACTGAAAGATCGCTTGGCCGGTAACGCTGTAGCCATTCCCTCCACTAATGGTGATCGGAGCGCCAAGATAATTGCCGAAAGCATCGGGAATTCCCGTGGGCGCGAAGTCGTCGAACTGCGAATTGAGCCGCAGCCCGCCGTAGCGAATCTCATTGTGCCACTTCGATGTCGCCTGGTTGTTCCACGCTCCGCTGTAGTAGGTGTTCTGTGCCTTCTGTGCCGCATCGTCAGGAATACCAAACAGTAGAATCGCGTTAGGTTGTCCCGCTGAAACGGAAAGATGACGCACTGTGAAACGGATATCGTTCGCCGGATTCGGATCCCAGCCAAAGTTGCCTACGTACGTGGCGTTGTGGAACGAATCATTCGGCAGATTGTTGCGACTGTCCAGCCGTCCGAAAGCGCCATAGTAATCGAACTGCCGCACAACGCCGCTCGCCGTCGCCTCCTGATGATACGTGCTGAAGTTGCCGCCATCGCCCGCATACGTAAACAGCGGCAGTTTCGTCGTTCCCCGCGCGGTTGTCATACTGACGACACCGGCCAGCGCATCCGAACCATACAGCGCACTGTTCGGCTCTCGCAGCACCTCGATCCGTTGAATGCCTGTTGTAGCAAAATTCGCAAACTCCACCGCGCCGCCGATATCGTTCACCGGAACATCATCTATCAGGACTTTGTTCGCGTCCGTATTCCCCCCCCGAATCGATAACGCCGTGGTGCCCCCAAGCTGGCCGGTCTGAGTTACTTGCAGTCCAGCAATCTGGCGCAGCGGGTCCTGCACCTCGGTGTACTGACGGTAGTCGTCTGCGGTCAACACGGTGACGGAGGCGCCGATCTGCGCAATCGGAGTCGGAGTTGCCGATGCTGTCACCGAGACCTGCTGCGTCAGTGTCTGCGTAGCCAGTGTCACATCCAGTTCGGCCTTAGTGGATTTCGTAATGTAGAGGGAATCGCTCGTAGTGCTCTGAAACGTAGGCGCAACAGCCCGCACACGGTAGCGCGCGTTTTGCGGAACATCAAAGGCGTAGTTACCAGCCCCGTCCGTAGTCGTTGTCTTCACGACAGTGGTTCCGTCTAGCAGTTCGACCTTGGCGCCCGGGACAATCGCTCCAAGTGGATCGGTTACTGTGCCATGCAGAGAGCCTTGCTCTGCGGCAAGCCCGGGAATAGGCGATGAAAGCAGTGAGACAACGAACAGGCAGACGGTCCAGACGACCGCCGACGATCTACGAACTAAGTAATGCATAATTCCCCCTCGGGTAGTGGAGCAAGGCCGGTCTCCTGGCTTGCGCTTCATCGAACCGTGGCTGCCTTCCCGGGAAACTCTCCAGTGGCGTTGCGCGTCCCTGCCGTGGCTCTCTGCGCTTACAGTTACGGGGTAGTGGCGGATTCGCACCGCGCTTCCCGACACCTTGCTGTTGGTGGATGGTTGCAAGCTGAACGGCTCAGCTCAAGGATGAAATTGTTTTGCGAGGTCCTCCAGTGCATCGATCGCCACCGGACTGGCGAAGTTGATCCGGTCGTCCACGTAGTAGGCGCGATGCGCCTTGATCGCCGTCATGCTGCTCCAGCCCGGACGGTCCTGCAATACCTTTAGCGTGGTCTTGCCGCCACGCACCAGCAGCAGCGCATCGGGCGCACGTTCGAGCACAACCTCCATGCTGATCTGTGGCCACTCAGTAGATAAGTCATCGGTCACCGAACGCCCTCCAGCCGCTTCAATGACTTCCGTGATGAAGGCGTTCTTACCGATGGTCGTAATCGGGTCGTACCAGATCGGCATAAAGATCCTCGGCGCTGGCAGACCCTTGGTCCGCGTTCGCACCGCATCCACGCGCTGCTGCAGACGATAGATCAGCGCATCTGCCTGTGGCGTGCGGTTCAAAGCCATTCCGACACTCTCGATGGAGCGAAATATTCCAGCGATGCCATGCGGACTGACAAGGAAGATAGGGATGCCGGCCCGCTCCAGTTGATCGGTTACCTCCATTGGGCCCTTCGGCTGCGTCCCGATCACAAGATCGGGGTGTAGTGAAAGGATCGTCTCGATGGACGGCTTGATCAGGTCACCTACGCTCGGCTTCGTCAACGCGGCAGCAGGATACTTGGTGTAATCACTGATGCCGACCACATCGTCGCTCGCCCCCAGCGCGAAGACGGTGTCGGTCACAGTCGGCATCAGGCAGATCACGCGATGGGGGTGGTCTGGCACAACAACCTTGCGTCCCATCTCATCGGTCAGGGTGCGGCCGGCGAAGCACGGCGCCGCCAACATCGCAGTCAACCAAAGCAGAGAAAGAATCCGCTTCATGCCGTCACCACCTGCAGGGTACGCGCCTGCCGAATCGCCGCGACGAAGTTCTCCGCAACAGCTGGATTCGCCCGGAAGTGCAAATGGATATAGCTCGCCAGCACGTTACCATGCCGAAATCCTTCCAGTTCCTCTTTCCCCGATATGGAATATTGCACGTGGTAATTCGTCGAAACGTTGCCCTGCAATGCGATCCGCGAGTGATGGAAGCTATGCCCGCGAACGACTGTTCCTTTTCGCCCCAGCAGGCAATCCTCTGTGAACTCGACCGTGACGTATCCAAACTGAACCAGGCGGTCTGTCATTTGAATCGAAAGCGGCATCACTCCAGCCATCGCATAGCTACCCTCATCCACGCTCAAACTCTCCGACAGATACAGCATCCCGCCGCACTCCGCATAGACCGGCCTGCCCGAAGCAGCGAACGTGCGCACCTCTTCGAGCATCTGTTGATTGCCGCTCAATTGCTTCGCGTGCAGTTCCGGATACCCGCCACCCAGATAGAGCGCATCAAGGCCGGACGGCAGAGAACCATCACTCAACGGGCTGAACCAAACAATCTCGGCGCCCTGCTCCCGCAGTAAATCCAAATTATCTTCGTAATAAAACGAGAACGCATGATCCGACGGCACCCCCACCCGCACCACATCGGCAGAAGAAGAAACATCGACCCGGGCCGGTTCCACACCAGCTATCTCCAAGCCACACTCAAGCTCAAGTAGGCCATCGAGATCCAAGTGCTTCGTCGCAAGAGCAGCAAACGCATCGAGGGCAGCCTCCGAACCATCGACGGTTTGCTCAGCAGCCCCGTGTAAGCCAAGATGTCTCTCCGGAATCGCAATCGCCGGCTCGAGAGGTAGCCATCCCAAAATCTTTGTCCTACAGGAAGAGTCAATCGCTTCCCGCAGCATCTCGTAGTGCCGTTCGCCAGCCACCCGATTCAGAATCACACCGGCAAGCCGCAACTCCGCGTCAAACATCTCAAATCCCAACACCACTGCAGCGATACTCCGTGCACTCGTCGCAGCATCGATAACAAGCACCACAGGCAGCCGCAGTAATTTAGCGATCTCCGCGCTGCTGCCAATCTCGGTAGTCCCATTCTTCCCATCGAACAGGCCCATCATACCTTCCGCGACGATCACATCCGCCCCACGCGCAGCGGTGCGCAGAACGCTTCGGTTGGCCTCGACACTCAGCATCCATGTGTCGAGATTCCTCGCCGTCCGACCGCATATCCGCGTGTGATGGCCTGTATCCAAAAAGTCAGGCCCGCATTTAAATGGCTGCACCGCAAGCCCACGACTTCGCAGCCCGGCCATGATCGCCAGTGCAACAGTCGTCTTTCCCACCCCGCTCGCAGTACCTGCTATCAGTAGCCCCTTCACAGCATGACCTCAACGTGTCCCTTCACAGCGAGCGGAAGCCCAGCCACCATCAGCACAACATCATCGGCTATTTTGGCAACCTTCTGGTTGATCTCGCCCAGCAGATCGCGGAATCGGCAACCCACCGGATACGGCGGAACCACCCCGCTGCCAACCTCGTTCGAAACCAGCACAACAGTGCATTGAGCGGTCCGCAACGCGTCGCAAAACGCCTCAACACGGCGCTCAATTGCGCCGCTGTTCTCACCTTCTGTCTCAACAAGATTCGCTGCAAAGATCGTCAGGCAATCCACGATAATTACTTCGCTTCCGAGCTCATGCTCTGCCAGCACCTGAGCCAGATCGAGCGGTTCCTCCACCGTCGGCCACTCTTTAGGCCGGTCTTCACGATGGCGCTCGATCTTTGCGCGCATCTCTTCATCGGAAGCCTTCGCGGTCGCCACAAAAACTACATCGCGCGATTGCTCGGCAAGCTGCTGCGCGTAACGGCTCTTGCCGCTGCGCGCACCACCAAGCACGAGTGTCACCGAACCTTGGCGCGTCTCCTGCATCGTCGGCTCCTTGCCCATGAATGCATGATCCATGGTGCAGAGCGGGAATGAATTTAGGCAGCGCTCGGGCAGACCCTCTGGAGGTCAGCGAGAATGCTCTTCAGCTCTCCCAGCGAAGCTGAATCAAGCCTGATAGGCCCCCGGCGGGTCTCCTGACTTGCGCTTCACCGAGCTTTGACTGGCCTTCCCAGGACGCATCCCAGTGGCTTTAGAAAATTGTCAAAACCCTCGACGCTTACAGTTACGGGGTAGCGACGGATTTGCACCGTCTTCCCAACACCAGATTAGGAAAAGAGTATCGCGCCCTCATCGCCGGGTCAAATTTTTACAAATGCCGATAACGCATACCAGCTACTTGCGCTCGATCTCCCGCCGTGCAGCGGCTCGCGCATCCCGGATCAAATCAGGCAGGCCCACGCCACGATAACCATTGCCCAGCAGACACAATCCATCGAGCCCACGCACTCGGTCATCTAGTTCCTTCATCCTCTCCAGATGCCCGACTCCATACTGCGGAAGGCTGCGCGGCCATCGCCGAACGACAGTCATCTGCGGTTCCGGCAGTGGTCCCAGTATCCGTGCCAACTCCATCCGCGCTACCGCAGCCGTCTCATCATTGCCGCAACGCATCATCCGTTCGGCAGCCTTCCCGCCGAAGAACGCCCGCACCAGTCGCCCGCCCTGCGGCACTCGGTCGTCGAACTTCTGATCCACAAACGTACATGCCAGCAACAGGTTGTCCGATCCCGGCGGTACCAGAAATCCGAACCCCGGCGGTACTTCAAACCTTCCAGCATCCGCAAATCCGAACCCCACCACCACTGCCGAACTCGCATCCATCTCCATCAGGCGCGCCGCCCGTTCATCCACTGGTTCCAGCAGAGACCGAGCCACATCTACCGGCGCCGCCATCATCACCGCATCAAACCGCTCCACCCCTCGTGCCGTCCCCACCAGCCAGCCCTCGTCTCCATACGAAACAAACCGGACCTCTGCCGCCAACCTTACCCAATCTTCCGGAATCGCCGCGATCATGCGATCCATCAGCGTCCCCAACCCGCTGCGCAGCGTAGTAAACACCGCCGCCGTCTTCGCCGCACCCCCCCGCGACTGCAACGCCGCAACCAAACTGCCTTTCTCCCGCTCCATCGCCACAAACGGAGCCATCACTGCCCGTACGCTCAGCTTCCTTGCATCACCGCCGAAAACACCGCTCAGCAGCGGAGTTCCAATCTTCTCCACAACCTCCTCGCCGAAGTGCCGCCGCACAAACTCCGCAACGCTCTCATCCTCCTTAGGAGCATTCGTCCGCAACTCCTCCGCCCGCCTCGCTTCATCGCGATAGGCTTGCTTCGCTTCCGCGCTGAACAAATCCGACGCATCCAGGGCATCGAGATCCGCCGGCACCATCATCCGCATTCCATCCGGCATCGCCCGCAGCCTCTTATCGATCAACACATATGTCTTCCGTCCCGCATCATTCGAAGCCATCACCTCATCGCCCAGTCCAAGCTCCTCCGCCAGCTCACGCGCCCAGGGCTTTTCGGTCACCCACGCGTCCGGCCCACACTCAATAACAAATCCACCTTCGCGCACGGTTTCGACAATTCCACCTAACCGGGTCGACGCGTCGAACAACACACCCTGCACACTCGCTCCACCGCGAGCCCGCCGCGCCAACTCATACGTTGCTGCCAGCCCCGCAACCCCACCACCAACGATCGCAACCCGCTTCATCATCTCTCCAAACAAATACCAGCAAAAAAGATGCGGAGCCGGAGTCCCACATTTGCCCTCTCGACAGCCTAGACCCCAGCGGGAACAGTCATTTCGTCGACAGTAGCCTTATACTCTCCGGACACAACCTCCACCAGCGCCTTCACCAACATCGCGGAGTCATTCAAACTCTCCGCTCGCCACAGCTTCAGTCGAAGATCGCCAGCCATATCGCGAAATGCGATATCAATGTCGTAGAGAATCTCAACGTGATCGCAGAGGAAACCCACCGGCTGCATCACCACCCCTACATGTCCTTCGGCTTTGATCGCCTTCAGGGTCTCCTCAACAGTGGGTCCAATCCACGGCCCGCCGCTGACGCCTTGGCTCTGAAACGCAAAAAACCAGTCCCCGTCGCCGAATCCAGTCGCTGCCATACAATCCGCGACCATCTCCGCCGTGCGCTTTGCCTCAACCGGGTAAGGATCCGGCGAACTCTGCACCGGCGTTCCCGGCCTCGCGCCTGCAACCGAAGCTTCGCCCGTCATGATGGTGCGGCACGGCACGCTATGCGCGGTAAACAGAACCGGCACTCGCCTGCCCGACTCAGCACAAGCCGCAGCCCAAACAGGCCGCAGCCTCTCCGCAAACGCCTCCGCCAGCAGCGGACTCTCCGCCCATCCGGCAACGAACTCCACCTCAA
>JAOAPF010000135.1 GCA_025462755.1 Edaphobacter sp. | reverse complement strand
CGCTATCGACAAGCTTGAACTGCCCATCCTTCCCCAGCGGTTTTCCCCCCACAGTCGTCGCCACAATCACCTCGCCGTTATGCTCCGAGCTCTCAATCTCCGTCACTGAGTACAGCACCCAGTACTTGTCCGTCCCCTCAGCCACAAGATAACTCCGCAGCATCTTCCGTTGCGTCGTCTTATCGACAGGGAAGCCATACTTCGTCAGCAGATCGCCCAGCAGCACGCCCGTGTAGCTCTCATCCACCTTCGAATGTTCGTTGTGCACCGTCACCGTCTTCTGCGGCATAGCCTGCAGTTCAGCAACCGACAGCGTAGTCGTCTTCCCATCCACGGCCAGCGTCAGACTCGTCGAAGGAGCCGCAGGCACATGGTCATGCTGCTCCATCGCCCCCATCTCTGTCTTCTGCGCGTGCGCACCCGCAGAGCCCATCGCCAAAGACACAACCATCACGCCCAAGAGAGAAGCCGCAGTCTTCATGGCTTTTAGCCTACCGCGCACCCGTCGTATACTCAAGATATGTCTATCGTCAAGGACGCCGCAGCCATTGCCAAGGGAATGAGCATCACCTTCAAGGAGATGTTCCAGCCGACCGAGGTCGAAAACTACCCCGACGGCAAGGGCCCCATGCGCGGAGCAAAGTTCGAGGAGCGCTTCCGCGGAAAACACCAGCTTCAGCGCGACGAAAACGGCCTTGAGAAGTGTGTCGCCTGCTTCCTCTGCGCCGCCGCCTGCCCTTCGAACTGCATCTACATCGAAGCCGCAGAGAACACCGCGGAAAAACGCATCTCCAGCGCCGAGCGCTACGCCAAGGTCTACAACATCGACTACAACCGCTGCATCTTTTGTGGCTACTGTGTCGAAGCCTGCCCCACCGATGCCATCACCCACGGCCACGGCTTCGAACTCGCCAGCCTCAACGCCACCACTCTCGTCATGCGTAAGGAAGACCTCCTCGTTCCCACTCCCAAGCTCCCCGATATCGTGGACTCGGAGGAGGACCAGGCCGAAATCCTCGCCTGAAAGATTCAGGTCGGAGCGTCGAAAAGAACGCTGAGCTTCACGGCGCGCCGCACGCAGGATGAGCGCGAGACGGAACCGCGTAACCAATGAAGGACATCAGATGAAAATGACCACAGCCCATCAACATCCCCTGGAAAAGATTCTCGAGAATCGAATCGCCATCATCGACGGAGCGATGGGCACAACGATCCGCACCTACGGCATGAAGGAAGCCGACATTCGCGGAGAACGCTTCAAAGACTCGACCAAGGACCTGCTGAACAACGGCGACCTCTTCTCCCTGACGCAGCCGAAGATGATCTGCGACATTCATCGCCGCTTCTTGGATGCCGGTGCGGACATCATCGAGACCAACACCTTCGGGGCCACCAGCATCACCCAGAGCGAATTCTTCGTCGAAGATCCACGCGAGCACGGCGGCCGCAAGGATCCCGAGTTCTACCAGAAGATCATCGACGATCCCATGCTCGACAATCTCGCCTGGGAGATCAACGAACAATCCGCACGCCAGTGCCGCGAGTGGGCCGATCGTGTCGCAAATGAAACCGGACGTCAACGCTTCGTCGCCGGAGCCATCGGTCCGCTGACCGTGTCTCTCTCGAACTCGCCCGACGCCGATGACGCAGGCTTCCGCGTAGTCACGTTCGATCAAGTCAAGACCGCCTACGCCCAGCAGGTGCGCGCCCTCATCGCCGGAGGCTCCGACCTGCTTCTGGTCGAGACAATCTTCGACTCGCTGAATGCCAAGGCAGCACTCGTCGCCATCCGTGAGGTCTTCGATCAGGACGGTAAGAAGCTCCCCGTGATGATCTCCGCAGCGGTAGGCCGCGGCGGCGAAACCCTCATATCCGCCCAGACCACCGAAGCCTTCTGGAACGCGGTCAAGCACGTCAAGCCGTTATCGGTCGGCCTCAACTGTTCTCTCGGCCCCGACCTCATGTATCCCTTCCTCGAGGAGCTTTCAGAGAAGGCCGACGTCGCAATCTCCTGCTACCCCAACGCCGGCCTGCCAAATCCGCTCTCAGAAACCGGCTTCGATCTAGGCCCCGAAGACATGGCCCGATATCTGGGTAACTTTGCACAGGCAGGCCTGATCAACATAGCCGGCGGCTGTTGCGGCAATACACCCGAGCACATCGCCGCCATCGCCAAGGCACTTGAAGGCAAGGCTCCGCGAAAGCTCAGCCAGCTCGAGGACGCAGCGTGAGCGAAACTGAGAGCGCAGGCGCAGAGACGAAGCCGCTCCGTCTCTCGGGATCACAGCCCTTCACCCAGCAGCGCGGTGTCTTCATCATGATCGGTGAACGGACCAATGTCGCCGGTTCGCCGAAGTTCGCCAGGCTTGTCAAGGAAGGCAAATACGAAGAAGCGGTAAGCGTGGCCCGCCAGCAAGTGGAGAACGGCGCCAACGTCCTCGACATCTGCATGGACGAGGGCATGATTGACGGCGTCGCCGCAATGTCACGCTACCTGCAGTTGCTGGCGAGCGAACCCGAGGTCGCCAAGGTGCCCTTCATGGTGGACTCCTCGAAATGGGAGGTCATCGAGGCAGGGCTGAAGTGCCTGCAGGGCAAAGGCATCGTGAACTCGATCTCGCTGAAGGAAGGCGAAGAGAAGTTCCGGCACAACGCCGCTACCGTCATGAAATACGGCGCGGCAGTAGTCGTGATGGCCTTCGACGAACAAGGCCAGGCCGCCACCTACGACGAAAAAATCCGCATCTGCGAGCGCGCCTACCGCATCCTCGTAGACGAAGTCGGCTTCCCACCCGAAGACATCATCTTTGACCCGAACATCCTCACTGTCGCTACCGGCATGGAGGAGCACAACAACTACGCGGTCGATTTCATCAACGCCACGCGCTGGATCAGGGCCAACCTGCCGCACGCGAAGGTCTCGGGCGGCGTCTCGAACATCTCCTTCAGTTTCCGCGGCAACAACAAAGTCCGCGAGGCCATGCACTCCGCGTTTCTGTATCACGCCATCGCGGCGGGCCTCGACATGGGCATCGTTAACGCCGGCATGCTCGAGGTGTACGAAGAGATTGAGCCCGAGCTGAAGGTTCTCGTCGAGGATGTACTGCTCAACCGCCGCGCGGACGCCACCGAGCGCCTCGTCGAATTCGGCGAAACCCTCAAAGGCGCCGGCTCCGTCGCAAGCGAAAAGAAAGCCGAAGAGTGGCGCAGCGGCACCGTCGAGGAGCGCCTCTCCCACGCCCTGGTCAAGGGAATCGACACCTACATCGAGATCGACGCCGAGGAAGCTCGTGTCAAGTTGGGCCGTCCTCTGCTGGTGATCGAAGGCCCGCTCATGGACGGCATGAGCGTAGTAGGCGATCTGTTCGGAGCCGGCAAGATGTTCCTGCCCCAGGTAGTCAAGTCTGCCCGCGTGATGAAGAAGGCCGTGGCGCATCTGACGCCGTTCATGGAAGCCGAGAAGGCTGCTCTGGAAGCCTCCGGCCAGGTAGTGAAAGCCCAGGGAAAGATTCTGCTCGCAACCGTCAAGGGTGACGTTCACGACATCGGAAAAAACATTGTCGGCGTCGTCCTCGCCTGCAATAACTACGAGGTCATCGACATGGGCGTCATGGTCTCGAGCGAAAAGATCCTCGAGCGCGCCAAGGCGGAGAAGGTGGACCTGATCGGCCTCAGCGGCCTGATCACGCCGTCGCTCGACGAGATGGTCCACGTGGCCCGCGAGATGGAGCGCCAGGGTTTCAAGTTGCCTCTGCTAATAGGCGGCGCCACGACAAGCCGCAGGCACACCGCCGTCAAGATCGCGCCGCACTACAGCGAGCCAGTAGTCCACGTACTGGATGCCAGCCGCGCGGTACCCGTCACAACCAGCCTCCTAAGCGACCATAGCAAGGCGGAGTTCGTCTCCCAGCATCGCGCCGACTACGAGGCCCTGCGCCAGGCCCACGCCGCACCGCGCCAGGCCGTAGTCCCCCTTGAGACCGCTCGCAAAAGGCGGACCCCGATTGAATGGCGCCCCGAGGACCTACCCATACCCGCCTTCACCGGCGTGCGCGTGCTCGACAATTTTCCTCTCGCTACCCTGCGCGACTTCATTGACTGGTCGCCGCTATTCCACACATGGGGACTGAAAGGCGTTTACCCACGGATCCTCGAGCATTCGGAGCAAGGCGAGCAAGCGCGCCAGCTATTCGCCGATGCCAATACTCTCCTCGATCGCATCATCGAAAAAAATCTGATCACAGCACGCGGAGTCTACGGCTTCTTTCCCGCCAGCGCCGTAGGCGACGACATCGAGCTCTACACCGACGGCACGCGCGCAAAGGTTCTCGAGCGATTCCACTTCCTCCGTCAGCAAGCAAACCGGGAAGGCAGCGAGCCCTGCCGGTCGCTAGCCGACTTCATCGCGCCGAAGGAAACCGGTCTGCCCGATCACATCGGCGCCTTCGCGGTGACCAGCGGGATCTGCCTGAAGGAGTTGTGTGACCGATTCAGGGCCGACAACGACGACTACAATGCCATCATGGCCGAAGCCGTCGCCGATCGGCTGGCGGAAGCCTTCGCCGAGTGTCTGCACAAGCGCGTCCGCGACGAATGGGGTTACGGCCGTGAAGAAAACCTCAGCCCAGCGGACCTCATCCAGGAGAAGTATCGCGGCATCAGGCCCGCCGCTGGCTACCCCGCATGCCCGGATCACACGGAAAAGGGTACGGTCTGGAGTCTGCTCGATGTGCAGGCCAACACGGGAATGATGATTACCGAGTCGTTCGCCATGTGGCCCGGCTCCAGCGTAAGCGGGCTCTATTTCGCCCACCCGGCATCACGATATTTCTCGCTCGGCAAGATCGACCGGGATCAGGTCGCCGACTATCACGAACGTAAGGGGATGAGCGTAGCAGAGGTCGAGCGATGGCTAGGGCCAAATCTCAACTACGACCCCGCGTAAACTCCTCAGGTCACCTCCGCAGCCCGATTTGTCGTCTAGCCGACGTATAAACCTGTGAACGGTCGGTAAAATAAAACTCGCCGCCAACGGCGAAACTCGACAAAAATGCCGTAGGCCGCCGCGAACTTTGCGAAGCTATGCGAACAGAAAGTACTTCTAAGCGAAAACCATGGCCGACAAAGTAACAATCGATACCACTTCGGATAACAAACGTGCGATCCTGCACTTCTGCACACGCGAAACGATCCGTCCGCTTCGCGATCGTGTTCTCAGCCTCTCAGGCTTTCACGTCGACTCCACCCTCAGCCAGACCGAGGCTCTGTCCATGTTCCGGAGCCGCCATTACGATCTCGTTCTTATCGATGTCGAGGGGGAGACCGGCATTCCTCAAGCCGAGCATCTTTGCTCCGAGGTCAAGACCGTGAAGCCAGAACAACTTGTCGCCTTCGTCTGCAACTGGCGCGTCGCAATCATGACCGACTGCCCGGACGAAATCCTCCGCACCGAGTTCGATCCCGCCGCCTTCGTCCAGGGCGTGTGCGAAATCGTCCCTCCACCCGCCTGATCCGACCCAACCTACAGCGGAACCGGCGCGGCACTCGCCGCTGAGCCTTTCTTTGCCCTCGCCTTGGGCCTGCTCTGCGCCGTAGCCATTGAACCGATCGTCAGGAATGCTCTCATCCAGAAACTGGCGGCAAACATCAAATAGGCCTTCATAGGCGTCCTCTCCAGGATCAGGCTTCGACTCACCATTACCTATTTGCCGAACCTACTCCGTCGATACCACTTCCGCGCCACCGCATCCTCCAGTTGCGGCCCTCCACCTGCTGTGATACAAACGATATATTCCAGTCTGCTTCGGCAGATTTGAATTTCATGCAGAGTGGTTGAGGGACGAGCCCTTTGACGCCACGACAACCGGACAGAACAAAGGCGTACCGGTGTCAACTCTCTCCTGGAAGGCTGTAGCCCAGGGAACATGAGATTCGGTACCCGCAGTCCGGATCAAGGCCTGCACCCGCATTTCACCTTCCCTCCGCACCACCCCAAAGAGAAAAGTCAAAAAAGCTCAGAGCCCCTTCCCCTCGGAAAGAGCATCATGAACTATTCCTGTAGCCGGTATGAGCTGAAGTGCAATGAGTGCGGCAAGCGGTTCGGCAATCAACCCCTCTCCGCCTGCCCCGACTGCCTCGCCCCTCTCGAAGTCGCCTACGACCTCGAAGCCGTCCGCGGCATCTTCACCAAAGAAAACATCTCTGCCGGCCCCGCCAACATCTGGCGTTACGCCGCTCTCCTCCCCATCCCCGACGGCTTCCAGCCCGACCTCCCCGTAGGCTTCACTCCGCTCATCCGCGCAAAGAATTTCGGCAACCGCATCGGCGCCACCAATCTCTACATAAAAAACGACGCCGTCTGCTTCCCAACCCTCAGCTTCAAAGACCGGGTCGTCTCCGTCGCCCTAGCCAACGCGCAGAAGTTCGGCTTCACCACCGTCGGCTGCTCCTCCACCGGCAACCTAGCCAACTCCGTTGCCGCGCAATCCGCCCGCCTCGGCCTCAAGGCCTGCATCCTCGTCCCAGCCGACCTCGAGCCCGCAAAGATCCTCAACACCCAGGTCTACGGCGCGCGTCTCGTCCGCATCGACGGCAACTACGATCACGTCAACCGTCTCTGCACCCAGATCGCCGACGAGTACGCCTGGGGCTTCGTCAACGTGAACCTCCGCCCCTACTACGCCGAAGGCTCCAAGACCGTAGGCTACGAGATCGCCGAGCAACTAGGCTGGCGTCTCCCCGACAACGTAGTCGTCCCCATGGCCGGCGGCTCGCTCATCCGCAAAATCCGCAAAGCCTTCAACGAACTCATCTATCTCGGACTCGTAGAAGAAAAGCCTGTCCGCTTCTTCGGAGCCCAGGCCACCGGCTGCTCGCCCATCTCCGTCGCAGTCAAGCAGGGAACTGATGAAGTCGTCCCGCAGCGCCCCAACACCATTGCCCGATCCCTCGCCATCGGCAATCCCAACGACGGCCCCGCCGCCTCCCGCATGATCCTCGACACCGGTGGCTGGGCCGAAGACGTCTCCGACGTCGAGATCGTCTCCGGCATCCAGGAACTCGCCGAAACTGAAGGCATCTTCACCGAGACCGCCGGCGGCGTCACCACCGCCGTTACCGCGCGCCTCTACGCCGACGGCCGCATCGGCAAAGACCAGATCACCGTAACCTGCATCACCGGCAACGGCCTGAAGACCACCGACGCACTAATCGGCCACTACCAGCAGGAGCGCGCAGTCCGTCCGCGCCTCGCAGACTTCGACACGTACCTCCGCGAACTCGACGGCTTCGCAGAGCCCGAACTCGTCACCGCAGGAGCCAAATAATGTCGATCAAGGTCACGCTACCCGCCGCCTTCACCCGCCACACCGATGGCCGCAAACAATTCGACTCTGCCGCCGGAAATCTTCCCAGCCTCTTAGCCGATATTGACCAGACGTTCCCAGCCCTCGCCACGCAGATCAAAGGCGAAGACGGCAAGCTCCGCCGCTTCATTAACATTTACGTCAACGACGAAGACATCCGCTTCCTCGGCGGCGAAGCCTACGCCTTCCAGGACGGCGACGAGATCATGCTCATCCCCTCCATCGCCGGCGGCTCTCGATAGAGAGTCGCCCAAAGCCGCGTCAAAAAGATCCCCAACAACCCTCACGATCAAATATCCTGCTCACCATAAGTGATTTTCAAGGTCACATGTAGGCCCCGAGCTGGAACCGTGAGGTCGTCTAATGTCGAGTCTCCTCCGTAATCTCCGCTACTCCGCCCGTACCTTGTGGAAGAATCCCGGCCTCACCCTCACTGTTCTACTCACCCTGGCCCTCGGCATCGGCGCAAACACCGCGATCTTCACCGTGGACTACGCCACCCTGCTCGCCCCCATGCCTTACCCCGAGCCCGACCAGCTCGTAGTCGTTTGGTCCAAAATCCAAACCTTCCACAACAGCATCGCCGCCGGTGATTTCATCGACTGGAAGCGCGAAAATTCCAGCTTCCAGGACATCAACGCCTTCAGCGGCGGCTCCTTCAACATCGCCAGCAAAGACCAGCCCGAGAACATCGACGGCAGACAGGTCACCCCGGGCTTCTACAAGATGCTCGGCCGTCCCTTCCTCATGGGCCGCGACTTCCTTCCCGAAGAGGGCGTAGACGGCCGCGATCATGTCGTCATCCTCACCCACAAACTCTGGGCACACCTCGGCTCCAATCCCAAAATTGTCGGCCAATCCATGCGCATCAACGGCGAGCCCTACACTGTCGTGGGGGTTCTGTCTCCTGGCCTCGACGATAGAGCGCAGTCCCAGCTCACCGTGCCGCTCGTCTTCAAACCCGAACAGATCAACCACGACTTCCATTGGCTCCTCTCCATCGCTCGCCTCAAACCCGGCGTCACCGTCCAGCAGGCACAGGCCGATATGGACTCCGTCGCCACCCACATCGCCCAGGCAAACCCCAAAAGCAACAAGGGCTGGGGCGTCTTCGTCGAGCCGCTAAAAAACGACTTCCTCCCCAGCGAACGCAAGCAGACGCTCTGGCTTCTTCTCGGCGCGGTGGCCTTCATCCTGCTCATCGCCTGCGTCAACGTGGCCAATCTTCTCCTCGCCCGCGGCCTCGCCCGCCAGAAAGAACTCGCCGTCCGCAGCGCGCTCGGAGCCAGCCGCAGAACCATCTTCGAACAACTCATCACTGAAAGTTTATTGCTTGCAATTGTCGGAGGCCTCCTCGGCATCGGCGTCGGTTATGCCATGCTCCAGGGCCTCATGACCATCATGCCGCGCGGCACGCTGCCGGATGAGGCAGACCTCCACCTCAATCTTCCCATCCTCCTCTTCAGCCTCGGAGCCACCACACTCGCCGGCCTTCTCTTCGGCAGCGCCCCGGCCTGGTATGCCTCCCGCGTCGATCCCGGCGAAGCCCTCAAGGAAGGTAATCGCACCGGCGTAGGAGCAGGCCGCCATCGTCTGCGCCAGGCCCTCGTCATCGGCGAGTTCGCCCTGGCCCTCGCTCTCCTTGCCGGTGCCGGCCTCGCCATCCACAGCTTTCTCAATCTCCTTCGCGTGGACCTCGGCGTCCGCACCGACCACGTCCTCACCTTCTACCTTCCGGTCCCCGACTCGCGCCCCAAACAACCCGAGAAGGTCATCGCCTACTACAAACAGATTCTCTCCAGCGTCAACGCCGTCCCCGGCGTCACCTCCACCTCCGCGATGACCGGCCTTCCTCTCTTTGGCGCCGGCTTTGGCATGCCGTTTACCATGGTCGGAAAACCCGCCTTCAACGACCCCTCCATGCGCCCCAACACCGGCTTCGGCATGGTCACGCCCGACTTCTTCAAAACCTTCGGCGTTCGCATGGTCAACGGCCGCTCCTTCACCGACCAGGACACCGCCTCGAGCGT
>JAOAPF010000124.1 GCA_025462755.1 Edaphobacter sp. | reverse complement strand
GGGGCATCAAAAACTCTTGTAACGACCATCCGCTCAATTTCGCTAACCGTGTTTTTTGTCATCTCTGACCTCCTCTTTCTTCATTTGATTTACAACTACATCCAGTTTGTCGAAACTCTCTTCCCAGAATCGGCGATAGCTGATCGCCCAGTCGCTGACTGTTTTAATCGCCTCTGGCCTGAGCGTGCACACACTCTCTCGTCCACGCTTTGTCTTGATCACAATCCGCGCCCGCACCAGGTAGGCGATATGTTTTGAAATCATCTGTTGCGAGAGTGCAAACGGTTCCGTCAATCCATGCACAGAGACAGGCCCGTGGGAGAGTCGTTCGATCATTGCCCGGCGGGTTGGATCAGACAAAGCCGCAAATGTTGTACCAAGATTATCCACAACCGAATGGTAGTGGATTGTCGGTCAATGTCAACTGCTAATTTTGCGATTCTTGATTACTGTTCCCTGATCTCTCTGAACCTGACACTCGCGCTAAACCAGATCCACGGCGACGAGTGCTAAATCTCTAGGCACTCATCGACTGGCACGGGTGGAGAAATCCACGCTTCCGAGTTGCGGGCGAATCACCGGCAATCCGAACCTTACACCCCTTTGCCAACCCACATCATCCGGAGGGGGCCGAAGTCCATCGTAGCTATTGATGAGTGGACTCTTGTGATTCTCGCCCATCGAAGCTATTAGTCTCTCTAGGTTTCCTTCGATTGCAATGGCCTTCGAGACTCTCGTTCACAAATAACGGCGGAACAGTTGTACACTGTCACGGGCGCTCAGGGCGCCGCCCCGTCCGCGGACAGGACCGAGTCCACCTGCGAAGCACATAATCTAAGGTTCTCACGAACTTCCTTTTAGCCCCGGAAAGGCGGACCAAGGGCACGATTCCTAAGGAGGTCCGTTATGGCCAGTCGCCACTTTCCTGTTCGTCCCAATCTTGTCCAACTCAGACACCAAGCTAAAGACCTGCTGCGCGCGATCCGTACCAACGATCCCGACGCTGTTGCCGACTTCCGCGAATATCACTCAAAGCCGATCGATCCCGCATCGGTCCTGCTCGCCGACGCACAGTTTGTCCTTGCCCGTAGTTATGGCCTACCTAGCTGGCCCCGTCTTATAACTGCATGCCGCATGACCGATGCCATTTGGCGTGGCGACCTTGAGTCGGTCCGCGCCTTAGTGCTCCGCAACTCGCGATTACTGGAGGAGGATGCTCGCGGCGTAAAGGGCAGTTGGGGTCCGCCCATGTCGTACGCCGCAAATCTCGGTCAGGATGCAATCATCGAAGTGCTGCGCGGTCTTGGCGCATCCGACCTCGAAAAAGCTTTTGACCGCGCCTGCCTGCAGGGACAGGTAGAAACTGCACGCAGGCTGCACGCCATGATGGGGGATCCCCGGCCTCCGGATGATGGATTGAGCGGCCCAGCATACACTCTCAATGTTGAGGGCACGGCGCTCTTACTCGAACTTGGCGCGGGCCTTTATGACGAGCGCGGAAAGGCAATTGCGCCTGTAGATACAGTGCTCGAGACCGACAGCCGCAATCCATCGGCCAAGCATCGCATTCTGGAACTCTATGTCAAGTACGGGTTCAAACTGCCCGATACGCCGACGATGGCTCTGCACCGTGGCCGCATCGATCTGCTCGAAGGGCATCTGCGCCGCGATCCAAACCTGCTCAAGAGAACCTTCACCCACGAAGAGATATATCCGGCTGAGCTTGGATGCCGCGATGAGGTGATGGCGACGCATGGAACGCCGCTTGCTGGCACAACACTACTTCATATGTGCGCCGACTATGACGAAATAGAAATAGCTCGCTGGTTACTTGATCGCGGTATGAATGTCGATACGCAGGCCGCAGTCGACCCCGAAGGGTTCGGAGGTCACACCGCTCTCTTTTCGACCGTCGTTTCACAGCCGAATTTTTGGATGAACCATAGCGGTGAGGCTCCGGTCGCTCCGGTCACGCGCCTGTTACTCGAGCACGGAGCCAATCCCAACGTGCGCGTTTCACTCCGGAAAGTACTCTACCCAGGGTATGAAATTGAGGGGATGCATGAGTATCGAGACGTGACTCCACTTGGGTGGGGTGAACAATTTCATTTCAAAAAGCTCGTAAATACAGAAGCGATGCGCCTGATCAGCGAGCGCGGTGGGCGGCCGTCGTAGGCATCCTGTAGGGTCACGTTCGGGATCGTAGATTGTCAGTTCCATGCCGACACACTTTGTCGATCCGATGGCCTTTTTAAGCACCTTGGCCAGTGCGGCCTGCTCGGTTCGGATTTCACGGCTGGCATACGCCACGTCAAAGGTGTGAAGAAACTGGGTGTTCGCCCTGGAAACTGGTTGACGGCAGAGCAGGCTCACACTATTTGGCAAGCGCCAGATAGCTTGTTGTGCCCCGCCACGGAGCTGTTGTTTCATCTCCGGGCGAACCATCGGCTTGCAACCCTACAATGCCGGATGAGCTTGCGTGGATCATCTTCCCAACGCCCATCGCATGTGCCGCCTGCGCGAGTTCCAAAGTACCTTTTACGTTGGTGAGTTCAATCGCATTGGAATGGTCTCCGGGGTTATAGTATTCGCGGAAATAGGCGGCTGTATGGAAGACGACGTCAGCGCCTTTGAGATAGGGCGCGAACTCGGCTACGTTCTGAATGTCTCCGACGAGGATGCGAGCTGCCGCACCTCCAAGAGTTTGCTGCGCCTTTTCTTTGGACCTGGCCAGCACCCACACCTCATGACCGTCCTGATGAAGAATACGGACCAGATTGTTTCCTAAAAAGTCCCGTGCTGCCTGTAACAAACGCGCGCATAATTCCTCCGTGTAAGATCCGGTTGGGTTATTTTGCTCTGCTGGATGAAGGAGTGTCGGGTTCCGGGACGGTTGCGTGGCAATAGGAGCAGCCACGGTTGGGAACGCCGGTTGGGGGGTCGTTTGCGGAATCACCATCGGCATATAGCGCCGCTCGGGCATAAAGATCAGAGTCGGCTACCTCTTCCAGATATTTGCGGTAGGGCCAGGTCGAGTAGTTGTCGGCGTATCTGGCGTTCGCGTACATGACTTTGGCGGCCTCTACCTGGCCTGCCTTGACCAGGCCGTTGCCGAGATTGAACATGAAGCCTTCGAAGCTGTGGGGTGCGATAGCGCCCTCCGACCAGCAGGCTTTCTTGCGTCCGGCTGGGGTCTGAAGATAGAGATACGGCTTCAAATCCGGGTTTGAACGATCGACCGTGGTTCCGGCGCAGACGTCCAGGGCCTGCCAAAGCGAGTTGAGCGCTTTTTTATAGCTGTCGCTGTCCCTGTGATCGGTATTGTGCGCGGCCCAGCGGTTGAAGTTGTTGAACTCCGGAAACTGATATGCGGCGAGGTCGAGCATCCGATCGCCTTTTGCGATGAGATCCGGATCTCCGCTCCGCTGGCCTAAATGGACGGTGGTGATTCCCAGGTAACCGGGCAGGTGATCGTCGTTGATATATCCGATCAGGTGTTTGCCGTAGTAATCGAGCTCAAGGGCTTTTCCGAAGAAGTTGACTGCGTTCGGCAGGTCCTGCTGCAAGACGCCGAGATTGAGATTGGGGTCCCGAGTGTATTCGCCATAGTGCCAGAAGTACGTCGCTCCAAGAAGAGCATAGAGTGTGGAATTGCCGGAGTCGCGCTGAAGGGCGCTTTGCAACTGGGCCTGGACCTGCGGGATAGCGCTGTACTCATTGCCGTGATAGACACTCCAGAATCGTTCGATCGCCGCCTTGCTGGCACCTCTATCCGTCTCGCGATCCTCGTCGGCTGAGCCGCCTGCGAAGCCTGCCAGCGCGATCAAGGCAATGGCTGAGAGCACCGCTGTGACGATTTCTTTTGTCCTGTTCCAGACATTAGAAGTTGGAAGAACCCTACCGAGCCCAGGAAAACGCATTTTATTCATTGCAGAATCTCCTTTGATGGGATGCAGGAAGCGATCCTTATGTGGACAGTGACAACATCTAGAATTACGTCATGGTGACACGAAATGTTGTCGCTGTCAACATCAATCACGAACTATATTTGGAGAGATCCAAGACGTGTTGCCCCTGTCAACACCGCGAGCTAGAATGTCACGAATGGGAGAATCGAAGCCGTATCATCATGGCAACTTACGCGAGGTTTTGCTTCAATCCGCCCTTCGGCTCATCGCAGAGGTTGGGCCAACTGCTTTTACTCTGCGAGAGGTGGCTCGGCAAGCGGGCGTCTCTCACAACGCGCCCTACCGGCATTTTCAGGATAAGGATGCCTTGTTGGCAGCCGTTGCCACGCAAGGCTACGGAGAGCTGACCGAAGCTATGCTCGAGGCAGCCGGCCAGCAGCCGAAGGGGTTGGATCGGTTGAAGCAGGCGGGACTGGCTTACGTCTCCTTTGCCCTGCGCAGGCCGGAACATTTCGCAGTGATGTTCGACGCGCCATTCTCCAAGCAAACGCATCCTGAGGCGGCCGATGCTGCGGAGCGCGCGTTCTCCGTCCTGGTGAGTCTCGTCGAGGAGTGCCAGCAGAAGAGACAGTTAACGCCCGGCAGCCCACTTGACCTCGCCCTGCTCGCCTGGTCGATGGTGCATGGCATTGCAAAACTGGCAATCACTGGGCGGCTTCCGCATCGCTCGAAGGTGGAGATTCTGAAGTTTGCAGCATTTGTCATCGACGAATCGCTGCCGGCAAAACGGCGGAGGGGCATACTGCCTCAACCAGCCCATACTTAAAGGCTGAGTCCTTCCGGATGGCCGACCAATCATCCATAACACCCCAAACCTTTCTGCTCAGGACTCAATGCATTATGAAAGAGCGCGCCACGTCTGCAATCCGCGCCGGAATGCCTTGCTAACGGAGGGGAACAAGAGCGACAAAGTAGATGCGCGCAAGCTGGCCGAGTTGCTGCGCACCGGAATGCTGCGACCGGTCTATCACGGAGAAAATGGACTACGGACGCTGCGCGAGTTGGGACGCAGTTATCAGACCATCAGCAAAGATTTGACACGAGTGATGAATTGGCTTAAGGCACTGTACCGAGGCTGGGGCATTCCCGTGGCGGCACCAAGGTCTATGCCCCACGCTATCGGCAGGAATGGTTGAACAAAATCCCGCTAGCCGGGGTGCGCCGCCGCGCGGAGCTGCTCTATCAACAGCTGGATAGATTGCAGGCCTTCCGGCGAAAGGTACGACCCGAGTTTTTGGCCGAGAGCCGGAAACGGAAGGCAGCGAGACTACTGCGCCAGATTCCTGCGTCGGTTCGATTCGAGCGGCCCGCTTGATCGCGCTAATCCAAACCCCGCACCGTTTCCGAAGCAAGCGGCAGCTGTGGACCTACAGTGGCCTGGGTATTGAAATGACCGTTCTTACTGATGTTTTATTGCCCAAATTGAATGTTCTGGGTTTCACCATAGCCTACCGGGAAACGGGAAATCCCGAAGCACCGGTCGCGCTTTTTCTGCACGGGAACCCGACCTCGTCATACATATGGCGGAATATCTGTCCGCTGGTTGCACCGGTGGCGCATTGCATCGCACCGGATCTCATCGGGTTCGGCCAATCGGGAAAACCAGACATCGAGTATCGGTTTGCCGATCATGTTCGGTACCTCGATGCGTTCCTCGCTAGCGCTGGAATCTCGTCAGCATTCGTCATAGCGCAAGACTGGGGAACTGCGCTGGCATTTCACCTGGCAGCCCGCAGGCCAGAGTTTATCCGTGGGCTAGCTTTTATGGAGTTCATTCGGCCAATGCCTACCTGGGAGGATTTTCACGTGGACGCAATCGGCACCTTCCAGAAGTTCAGAACGCCTAGAGTGGGCGAAAAGATGATTCTTGAAGGCAATGCATTCGTGGAGGGCGTTCTTCCCTCGGCAACCGTACGCAAACTGACCGATGAGGAGATGTCTGTTTACAGAGCACCATTTCCTACTCCCAAGTCGCGGCGACCCACTTGGCGTTTTCCAAATGAATTGCCGATCGCTGGAGAACCGGCGGATGTGTATTCAACCGTAGAGAAAGCACATCGTGCTCTAGCGCAATCGTCTTACCCGAAACTACTTTTCGCAGGCAATCCAGGCGCTCTGATATCGCCGGCCTTCGCTGAGAGCTTTGCGAAGGGGCTTAAGAACTGCAGAGTGGTGCAGCTTAACTCTGGTATTCACTACTTGCAGGCGGATCATCCTGATGTCATCGGCGCCAATGTCAAAGAATGGCTCATCGAAATGGGAGTTGGTTCCAACCCAAAACAGAAACTGACAGCATAGGCATTTCCTCTGAAGCGTGGCTTGGTGCCTCCGTCGTGCTACGCAGCTCGTGGCCGCAAATCCGTGCACCGGAACCTCATCTCATCTATCGCCAACAGATGAGATGGGGAGGGCGGTGTTGAGATGAGGAGGGCGGAGTCGCGGGGGGTACCGTAATCTCGTAAATTGTGGACGCACCCGAAGAGCACGAGAGTAGGTTTGGAGGCTCGGTGAGCGCATAATCGCCAACTCACTCACCGAACAGTGCGGAGACAAGACTTTCCAGATTTCTGGGTTCTCGGCGGATTACGGGCAATCCGAACCTTACACCCCTTTGCCGACCCACATCATCCGGAGGGGGCCGAAGTCCATCGTAGCTATTGATTGATGACTGGACTCTTGTGATTCTCGCCCATCGAAGCTATTAGTCTCTAGGTTTCCTTCGATGGCAATGGCCTTCGAGACTCTCGCGGCCTCCCTAGTTTTGCGGCGCCCATCGGTGTGGCCCGGCGGAGTTTTTCGCGGTACCGAGGTTGGCTAGAAAACACGCGCCAGCAATTATAAAGAATCGACCTGCGCGTTGACTAGGTCCGAGTGCAAATAGCGATTTTGTATTGACGCCACATCGGATTAACCATAGCCTCTACCAATCCAATTGAAATAATTGACAAAATGACAATCGCCAAAAACACGGCATAGCCGCACCTATTTTCCGGAGGATTTATGAACTCTTCACTTCGCCCGAGCCGCGTTCTCAGGTCATTCCAGATATCATTCTTGATCGGTCTTCTATTCGTTTCGCCCTGGGCCTTGGCCGATGCTGTCGGTAGAGGCGCCGGAGTCGTCCGAGATGGCAGTGGCGCCGTCGTTTCGGGAGCCAAAGTGACCCTGACCCGTACCAGCACGAACGCCGTGCTGATGCGCACAACCGATGGCAGCGGCGCATTCCAGTTCCTCGAACTGCCACCAGACACTTACACGCTATCCGTCGAGGCGACCGGATTCAAACGTACGACGTTGTCGCGGGTCGTTATTCAGGTCGACCAGGCTTCGACGCTGGATGTTGTCCTGCAACTGGGTCAGGTCTCTGAGGTATTGAATGTGGATGCGGCCCCGCCGCTGATTGATACGCAGCAGAATACCTTGTCGAACGTCGTCGATTCGCAGGCGATCTCGACCATGCCATTGAACTCGCGTAACTTCCTGGACCTCGCGCTTCTGACACCGGGTGCCTCGCCTTCGGCCAGCGGCAGTCAAGTCACCGGATTCAACGTCGCCGGAGCCCGTACCCAGTCAAACGACTACCTGATCGACGGCATCAGCAACATGGACACGCAGGTTAATGGCGGACTCACGAGCTTCCGCATCAACGACGCCGTTCAGGAGTTCAGCGTGCAGACCAGCGTGCCCACGGCGGAGTTCGGCCGCGGCCAGGGCGCGCAGATCAACGCTGTCATCAAGAGCGGAACGAACCAGTTCCATGGTTCGGCGTTTGAGTACTTCCGAAACACGATCCTCGATGCAACGGATTACTTTTCGAAGCACACTTCCGGCGGCGTCAAACCGGTGCTTAATCGCAACCAGTTCGGCGCGACCTTCGGTGGTCCGATCTGGAAGAACAAGACCTTCTTCTTTCTCTCGTACGAAGGCTTCCGTCAGGTGGCCCCAACGGTAAGCGCTGTGCTGGTGCCTACACCAACGCAGCGCGCCTCGGTGAAGGACCCAATCTCCAAGCAACTTCTGGCGTACTTCCCTCTTTCACAGCAGCCGGGCGATACGCTCGCAGCGAACGGTACCAACTACCAGTCGAACGTGCGCAGTGTGTTGAACGACGACACCGGCCTTGTCCGCGCCGACCACACTCTGACACCGCACGATACCTTGAGCGGTCACTTTATCACCTATAACGGCCGTGTGATCACTGGCGGCCCGACTCCGCTGAGCGGCGGAAACACCAATACACCGCTCAGCCAGTCCGTTTTTCTCGAAGAGAACCACACCTTCAGTCCTTCGCTGCTGAACACGCTGCGGTTCGGCTATTCCTTCAACCAGACCAACTTCGTCGTGCAGGATGCTGGGTTCAACGCGCAAAGCATCTTCACCGATGCAAGCGGTAATCCTCTGCCCGGTGTCGTGAACGCAACGACGAACCCGACAGACTCCGGTCTTCCCACAGTTCAGATCACCGGCTTCGCTCGGCTCGGTTCGGCGACAAACCTTCCGCAGGGTCGCAAGACCCGGACCTATGAGCTCTACGACACGGTCAGCTCTGCATCGTTGTTCGGATCGACGAAGCATGCGGTGAAGGGTGGTTTCCATATCCGTCGCGAAGATGCGCGGCGCTTCCTCGATGGGACATCGCGCGGCAGTGTGAACTTCAGCAATACGGCCGCTGGAGGACTGACCGCTGCGCAGACCAGCTTCAATGACTTCGCCGTCGGTTTGATCAACACCTCAACCCTTCGCAGCGGAAGCACGCTGGCCCACTACCGTCGCTACCCCATGGATATGTTCCTGCAGGACCAGTGGAAGATTCTGCCGAATCTGACCCTGAACCTGGGTATCCGGTATGAGCTGCCGTCTGCTATCTATGAGCTCGACGACCGTGCAGCCAACCTGATCAACGGGCAGGGCGTAACGCTGTTTGGCACCAACAGCGTGCTCGACATTGACACGACCAAGGTCGGCCCCTCGTCGATCATCTACAGCCAAGGCGCAATCAAGATGAGCAACAGCGGTCAGCTCACGGTGGATCGGAACAATGTTGCACCTGTGCTCGGATTCGCATGGAGCCCCTATCCGGGGAGCGACAGGACCGTGCTGCGTGGCGGCTTCCGTGTCGGTTATGACGACATCTTCAACAACATCCCCGCCAACCAGTCGCTAAACCCGCCGTTCAACATCACGACCAACCAGACGTCGGGCGTGACACAGCCCGGCAAGTTCAACTACGCGACGGCCTTCAACCAGAACGTTCCCCTGGTGAAGAACGTCGGAAAACAGGGTCCGGGAACGCCGACGGTCGGCTTGCTCTCCTTCAACGGTATGGACCCCTATATCCGCAGCTCGTACAACTACGCATTCAACCTCAGCGTGGAGCAGAGGTTGAACAATCGGGTTTCGCTCGAGCTTGACTATATCGGCAGCCTCGGCCGCAAGCTGGGCATCTTCGTCGATCCAAATCAGCCAAACGTGATCGTCCGCGATTCAACAAAGCGCGGTACCGCGACTCCCAATGAACAGGTCTTCCCCTACAACCACTACGGTAGCTTCTCAGACTCCTATGGTCGTGCGGCCGTCAACTCCAACTACAGCGGCGCAGTCGCAGTGGTGAAGTATCGTGGAGCGCATGGCATGGCAGCCCAGGGTTCGTACACCTGGAGCCACTCGCTGGACTACAGCTCAGCATTCTTCGGGTCCACCGGAGACTTCGGTTATCCTTCGAACGGCAACAACCTGAAGGCGGAGTATGGCAACTCGGCGTTCGACATGCGTCACCGCTTTGTGGGCTACTACTCGATCCCACTTCCGTTCGGTCCTGGGCAGATGTTCCTGACGTCGGGGAACATCGTCTCGCGTGAGGCGTTCGAAGGCTGGACGGTGTCGGGCATTACCGAGATTCAGTCGGGGCTCCCCTTTACGGTCTATTTGGGCGGTACAGATTACAGCGGTTTCAACCAGTTTGCCGATCGTCCAAACATAGGTACTGGGAAGCTGACGCAGCATAACAAGAGCCCCGATGGTGCCTTCACCACCAGCTACTTCTCAACCATCACGGCGGGCCAGGTAGGCACCGAACGTCGCGACCAGTACTACGGTCCGGGGCTGGTGAACTTCGACCTGTCGGCCGCGAAGGATTTCCCTCTGTCCGAGCGGTTCAAGCTGAACTTCCGTGCCGATCTCTTCAACGTCTTCAACCATACGAACTTCTCGAACCCGATCGCCACCTTCACAAGCTCGAGCTTCGGCAAAATCACCTCGACGGTGGGTAACGCAACCAGCGGTACGGGCGGAGCAGTCGGGGGAGCAAGGCTTGCTCAATTCGCTCTTCGCCTAAACTTCTAAACTCCTGCAATACAGGGAGCCGGTTCCTCGGGGCCGGCTTTTCCATTATCGCGCCAACCCTTGGCATAATTCTGCGTTCATTCAACAAGGAGAGATGATGAAGATTGCACAGCTCTTGCCTTATTTTTCTTGCGACGATGCTGCTAGCCGGAACTCTGCCGGGAGTAGCCGCGCGGGTTACGCTTGACGACCTGCCGAAGGTAAGTTAGGGTGACCGAGCCGCAGATCTCGCCGGATGGGAAGACGGTGG
>JAOAPF010000120.1 GCA_025462755.1 Edaphobacter sp. | reverse complement strand
TGGTCCGTCGCGACGGCGCTCGCACGCAGGCTGCCGCTGCCGCCATCCAAGGTCATGAGTTCCGGGGCGCAG
This sequence comes from Edaphobacter sp., assembly GCA_025462755.1. GTDB lineage: Bacteria > Acidobacteriota > Terriglobia > Terriglobales > Acidobacteriaceae > Edaphobacter. Next base: position 11,673 of record JAOAPF010000120.1, on the reverse strand, counting down.
ATGCTGGCCGGAGGCATCATGCTCACCGTCACCGCGGCTGCATTCGGAGAATTTCATAACTTCCATCCATCGACGGTCTCGTCGGGAGCGTGGTTCGCGCTGATCTACCTGATCATCGCGGGTTCCATCATCGGATTCACCGCCTACGTATGGCTCATCCATCACGAATCGCCAACCAAAGTAGGCACCTACGCCTACGTAAATCCGGTCGTGGCCGTTCTGCTTGGATACTTCTTCGGTGGCGAATCCCTCGGTCTCCGAACCGTTCTCGGAACGATGTTCGTTCTCATCAGCGTAGTCGTGATCACGACGACGCGAGCGAAGAAACCAGTAGCAGAACTCGCAGTAAAAGATCCGGTGTAAGAAAGCGCGCCGCGTCCTTCGACAATCTCAGAATGCGAACGCAAAGCCCGCAAAGTAAGGGAACGCAAAGGCCCGCGAAGTAACAGGTCACCCTCCGCGGCCTCAGCGAAACCTTAGCGGTCCTCTGCGTTCGTCTTTCAAGCCGATTCACCCGCCGATAAATTCCCTCCCGCAGGTGAACCAAAGTGAAATTCGACAAAAGCCCAAGCCGCCCTACGAACCCCGTTGGGGACACCGGGGAATTTCCACAGAATTATTTCAAAAATCTGGCATGTTTTTCAGCCTGCGAAAACGACCGTCAAGCTACCACAATTTACCACCCAATTCACCACAACTTCACCATCAAAACACCACGCAAAAACACCGACTTTTCCGGCACCCCCGCAAAAAACGCCCACAAAACACCAAAAACCACCCTTTCCCGCCACCCGCAAATTTTTCTGAAATAAAGAGGTTTAGGATGACTAAATGGACTGGAAGAGTAAACGGGTAGGCGCAATCCTTGAAGCAGCACTGGCCGAAGACAAAGTTGCCAACGACATCACCACAGCCCTCACTACCCCCCCTAACCTCCGCGCTTCCGGCACTATTATCGCCAAACAAGCCTGCGTCGTCTCCGGCCTCGGCTGTATCCCCGTGTTTCTAGACATCTTCGCCAAGATGTCCAGCGCGCCCGTAGGCCGCTTCGAAGTAGTCAGCCACCCCGAAATCTTCGACGGCGTGAAAGTGAAAAAGGGTCAGACCCTCGCTGTCATCCGCCACAACGCCGCAGCGATCCTCTCCTGCGAGCGCGTCATCCTCAACCTGATGCAGCGCATGAGCGGCATCGCCACCCTCACCAACGAGTTCGTAAAAGCCGTAGCCAACACAAAAACCAAAGTCCTCGACACCCGCAAAACCATCCCCGGCCTGCGGGTGCTCGATAAATACGCTGTTTGCTGCGGCGGCGGCGTCAATCACCGCCTCGATCTGCAGGACGGCATACTCATCAAAAACAATCACATCTCTCTCGGAGGCGGCCTTCCCGCAGTGCTCGAACGTGCATTGAAAAACCGTAAGAGCAACCAATGGATCCAAGTCGAGGTCCGCACCCAGGCAGAGTTGGACCAAGCCATCGCCGGCGGCGCTGAATCAATTCTGCTCGACAACATGACACCGTCTCAAGTAAAGAAAGCAGTTAAGCAGATCCGCGCCACACTCCCCACGATTCCAATCGAAGCTTCCGGCAACATGAACCTTAAGACAGTACGAAAGTACGCTCTGGCCGGAGTGGACTTCGTCTCCGTTGGCGCATTAACACACTCCGCTGCAGCTGCCGACCTGAGCATGCGCATCACCGCGGATATTTATTGAGGGACAGCTTGCGCGATTCGTTCGATTTATCCAGCGTCGCAGCAGCTCTCGCAGACACCGCATTCGCAGACGAGTTGCAACACTTTTCTTCTGTCGGGTCGACCAATGTTTTGGCGTTAGAGGCAGCGCAGTCGGGTGCCACGCACGGCAGCGTGTGGGTCGCCGACGAGCAGACCGCAGGGCGAGGACGTAGCGATCACGGGTGGCATTCCCCTGCAGGCGAGGGGTTGTACGTCAGCGTGCTGCTGCGCCCCCGGATAGCTCTGGTCGACGCGCTTTGGCTATCGCTTGCGACTGCGCTGGCCGTGCGGGCCGCGATCGCTACGGTGACAAACCTGCTGCCTGACATCCGCTGGCCCAACGATCTTTTGATCGACAACAGGAAGTGTAGCGGCATCCTGGTGGAAACCTCCGCCTTAGCGGCACAACCAGACACATCAGCGATGTTGCGCTATGCCGTAGTCGGTGTTGGCATCAATGTAAATCAGCAGAATTTCCCCGCTGAGCTACAGGCCCTTGCGACGTCTCTACGGCGCGAGAGCGGCAAAGAGTGGGCGCGTGAGCGGATCCTCATCGCATTTCTGCATGCTTTCGATAAGGAGATTGCGTGGCTGGAGGCCGAGTTGCGCGGCACCTCCATCGAAGCGGGCCTGCTGGAACGACTTGCGGCCGCGTCAAGCTGGGTTCGCGGCAAACACGTTAGGGTCGATGAGGCCGGCGGATATACTGGCGTGACGGATGGGCTCGATGCGCGCGGCTTTCTGCGTGTCGCGGGGGACGATGGCGCGCTGCGCACTGTGCTCTCCGGTGGGGTACGCGCACAGTAATCGACACGGGAGAGGCAGCGATGCTACTGGCACTCGACGTAGGCAATACCAACACTGTACTTGGGCTCTACCGACTGGCAAACGAAGCTTCAGAGAATGCTGCCGGACCTGAGATGGTGGCGAACTGGCGCATCACAACACCGTCTTCGGTGCAGACAAGCGACGAGTTCGGTGTGCTGCTGCGCAACCTCTTTGAATTAAAAGGTATGGAGATTGGCGTCGTCGATGGGATCGCGATCTCGTCAGTGGTGCCTCCACTGGACTCGACCCTGCGACAGGTATGTGAGCTCTATTTCAAAGTTAAGCCAATGTTCGTCGAACCCGGCATCAAGACCGGCATTCCGGTCTTGACGGACAATCCTGCCGAGCTTGGCGCCGACCGCATCGTCAACTGTGTCGCGGCATTCGAACGCTTTGGAGGGCCATGCATCGTGGTCGATATGGGCACCGCGACTACGTTCGATGCGCTCTCAAAGAAGGGAGAGTTTCTCGGCGGTGCCATCGCTCCCGGTCTCGGCATCTCCGCAGATGCGCTGTTTTCCCGAGCGGCACGTCTTCCGCGCGTCGATATCAAGAAGCCCGCCAAGGTGATCGGGACAGGGACCGTCGACAACATCCAGATTGGTCTTTACTACGGCTACATCGGCCTGGTCGACGGCATCCTGGAACGCATGATCGTCGAACTTGGTTCCGGGACGAAGACGGTGGCCACTGGGGGCCTCGCTAAACTGATCGCGGGTGGATCCAAACACATCAACGCAGTGGACGAGATGTTGACGTTGACCGGGTTGCGCCTGATTTACGAACGCAATCTCGACCGGCACAGGAAGCGCGGGATGTAGTTTGGCAGGCTCGACTGCATGGGCTTAAGCTGTAGAAGGGCGGATGCAGAATTATTTCAATTACTTCACGGAGATCGAAGAGCGGTTCCAGCAGAGGCGCGGTTCCTTGCTGATGCTGTCCACGCTGGACTGGGCTCTGATCGAAACCTGGCGCGAGGCCGGTGTTCCTCTCGAAGCAGTGCTGCGCGGTATCGACAACGCTTTCGACAACTATGACGCGAAGGCATTGCGCTCCTCCGGCAGAATGCGCAAAGTGAATGGTCTGACGTGGTGTGCCCAAAGCGTAATGGAGGCTGTTGAACAGGCGATGGAAGCGTCGATCGGCGCTGCACCAGCCGCTGAAACAGGGGCGATGGAAAGCGGCTTCGAAACCGAGCGGGTGAGTCGATATCTGGAACAGAATGCCGGTGCAATGGAGGCGTCAACGCTTAACCCTCCAGCCGACGCAATGGCTATTGAAGTCGCTGGTCGGTTGCGGGCCCTCGCCATAGGCTTGCGCGCGGAACCGGCACAACCGCTCGAGGAACTCGACCGAACACTTAGTGTGCTCGAAGAGAAGATGTTTGCAGCACTCCTAACGTCAGCACCCGAAGAAGAGATTGTGGCATTGCGCGAGCAAGCCGCAAGAGAGCTGGCACCGTATCGCGGCAAGATGCAAGCCGTGCAGATCAAGCAGGTACAGCAACAATTTCTCCAGAAAAGAATGCTCGAGATGCGCAAGATGCCAAGGCTCAGCCTCTTTTATATGAGCCACGAATGAAGTCACAAATTGAAAAGGCGGTATATGGTGGCGCGGGACTGGCCCATCAGACTGAAGGCGAGGGTGCAGGCAAGGCGGTCTTTGTGCCCTTCACTCTGCCGGGAGAGATTGTTGAAGCTCGGCTACTCGAACAAAAAAATGATTTTGCAGAGGCTTCACTCCTTCAGATTCTGACTGCCTCCGAAGATCGCATACAGCCCCGCTGTGCTCACTTCGGACAATGCGGCGGATGTCAGTATCAACACGCTGCGTACCCTGCGCAGGTGCAGATGAAGGTTGCTATTCTGCAGGAGACTCTAGAGCGTGCGGGGCTAACAGCGCTGCCGGCGATACAAAGGCATCCTGGCGCACCTTGGGCCTATAGGAATCGAACACGTCTGCGAATTGCAGAGCGGGAGGCAAGTCTAAGAGTCGGCTACAACAAGCGCGGCTCCAATGAGTTTCTCGCCATCCAAGAGTGCCCGATCTCGGCTCCCCTGGTGTGGCGCGCCGCCGCAGCGCTGCTGCAGGTTGCAGCAGAAAATTCTGCAGCAGCACGCTTACTTCGCGAGGCGGTCGAGGTCGAGTTCTTCACCACAGGCGATGAAGAGAAACTGCAGATGAGCCTCTTCGTCCGGAAAGCCCAGCGTGGACTTGACGCGCTCTGTGAACAAATGCAGAAGTTCGTGCGAGAGCTGGCGGGCGCCGAGGTCTCGCTGCTTCTCTCTTCAGAATCGAAGCAGCGAACACGGCAGCCACGTACGCTCGAAATTTGGGGGGCAGATGGATTGAACTACCAAGTAGCGGGTGAAAACTATTGGGTTAACCGCGGTGGCTTTTTCCAGGTCAACCGCTTCCTTGTTGCTGAACTCGTCCGAATCGTAAGCGACGGCCGACGAGGCGCTGTCGCGTGGGATTTGTACGCCGGAGTCGGGCTATTTTCTCGAGCGCTTGCGAGATCATTTCAGCAGGTCGTCGCGGTTGAAGCCTCTGCGAATGATCTGTCCAAGTCCTTCAAAGGATCGGGCAAGCGGGCCGTGGAAAGTACGACCGTGGAGTTTTTGCGAAGCGCAGTACTACAGCGCGAGCGGCCGGACCTTATCGTGATGGATCCTCCCAGAGCAGGTGTCGGCACGGAGGTTTGCGCCCTGTTGGCGCGGATTTCGTCGCCGGAGATTGTTTATGTCTCGTGCGATCCAGTGACTCTGGCCAGAGACCTGAAGCTGCTGGTCGCGGCCGGTTACAACGTCGTGGAGATTCACCTGATCGATATGTTTCCCCAGACGTTTCATCTGGAGACGGTGATGATTTTGCGCAGGTGATCGTAGTTCCCTTGTGGTGAAATGGTTCGTGAGTGCGGTCCGCAGGCAGAGCTTTGAAGACCGGAAGAGTGAACGCGCCGAATCCTGATCTTTGGCCGAAGGCCGTCGCACGCGTACCTGCGCTCGAGTTTCGACGTGCTCCTCTGCTAACGGCCGTCTGCTGGTTTGCGGTGGGCGAAGTGATGGCACGCAATTGGCAGCCGGTAGTGGTTCTGCTCATCGCGATTGTCTTGTTGTCTCTGCTGACACTGGTCGCACTGCGAACCTCATTGAGAACGGCGATTGTGCCGGTCGCAGCGGTCTGGGTGGCGATTGGTGGTTGGTGTGCTGAGATACAGCCTGCTCCTTCAATGCAACAAGCTTTGGCGAATTATGCGGATGGCCTCAGCCGGCAACTTCGTGGGCGCGTTGTTCGGGTGCGGGAGCTGGCTCCTCAACCGAGTGATTCCGATCGCGATAAAGAGACGGGCTGGTGGCCTGAGAAAGAGGCTGGCGAAGAGGCGGCGGCATTTGGGGTGCTCTCGATCGATATCCAGGTCGATTCCATCGAAGAGCTGACTCCTGACATCTCGCGAATGATCCCCATGACTGGAGGTGTGCGGCTGAACGTGATCGTAGACAAGCTTGCCGGAAATGACACAACCGGGACGGCGGCCGCACATCAAGTCTTCCCCACGCTGCGATGTGGCGAGATAGTTGAAGCCCCGATGCGGATCAAGCTCGCGGAACGGTATCACGACGCAGGAGCGTGGCAGTATGCGGACTACCTTCTTGCACAAGGCATTGGTGCTCACGCCAGTGTACGCACCTCGAAGATCACGCAGCTCGAAGGCCCTGCGAGACGCCCTGATCGGGCTGCATACTTGCAGTGCCAGATTTATGCCGCACAAAGTTGGGCTTCAGGACGGGTGCTCGATTATGTCGACTCCGGGGTAAATCGTAACCTTCCCAAAATCATGCGCCTTAGCCAGGACGACGCTGGGATGCTCAACGCGATGCTGTTTGGTGACCGCGCCGGATTGGACAAGACGCAACGCGTCGGCTTCGAGCGCACGGGTTCGTTTCATCTGTTCGTCGTCTCCGGAATGCACGTGGGCATGCTCGCGGGGCTCGTGTTCTGGCTCGCCCGAAGACTGAAGTTGCGTGAGTGGCTGGCGACGTCGGTGACGATCGTGCTCACGTTTGGATACGCTTTGCTGACCGGCTTTGGCGCACCGGTGCAGCGCGCGCTCTTTATGACCGCGGTCTTTCTGTTGGCACGCTTGCTGTCGCGGGATCGGAATGTCTTGAATGCCCTCGGCGCGGCAGCTCTTGGCGTTTTGGTCTGGTCGCCGGCAGCTCTGTTCGAAGCGAGCTTCCAAATGACGTTCCTTGCAATCGTGGCAATCGGCGGCATCGCGGTCCCTCTGGCCGAACGCAGCTTTCTACCCTATGCCCATGCCGCCGATCATCTTTGGGACAAGTGGATAGATATCGGGTTGCCGCCCCGCGTGGCGCAGTTCCGCACCATGCTGCGCCTCTGGAGCGAAACAATTGCAGCGGTCGTAGGCGCCTGGTCACGCAGTCTGCTATCACGGCTGGTGCGCTGGAGCTTTTGGGCCTTGGAACTGGCGCTGATCGGCGCTGTCGCGGAGATGGTGATGGTACTGCCGATGGCGGTCTACTTCCATCGCGCTACGATGTTCGCTGTACCTACAAACATGTTGAGCGTGCCATTGGTTGCGGTGCTGGCTCCCATCGCTGTTATTACCTTTTGTGCATCGCTCCTTAGCCCTTGGATTGCTATGCTGCCAGGTGCGGCGACTGCCCTGCTACTGCATGGGGTGACCGGGGTTATCGGCCGTGTGAGCACAGTGCGTGCCGCCGACTTGCGGGTTCCAGCGCCAGTGTGGTGGGTCGCGCTGCTGGCGCTCGTGGCGTGGGCCTTCTGCTGCTGGGCAGTGCGCAGGTCGCGCGGCTGGGCGTTGGCTGCCGTGGCCGTAATGCCTCTTGTCTCCCTGATGGTGTTGTGGCCAGAGCCGGCTATCGTTTCGCCGGGCATGATGGAGGTGACGGCGATCGACGTTGGCCAGGGCGATTCTATCTTCATCGTGGGCCCGGATGGATCGACGATGCTGCTCGACGCAGGCGGGCCTGTGGGAGGAGTGACCGAGGCGGCCGAGGCGACGAGCCGTTTTGACGTTGGCGAGGAGGTGGTTTCTCCTTACCTTTGGTCGCGCAGGTTCCGTCGTCTCGACGTGCTTGCCTTGAGCCACGCGCACAGCGACCATATGGGCGGAATGCCTGCAGTGATGCGGAATTTCCGGCCTCGAGAGCTCTGGGTCAGCATCGATCCCAACTCCGAGGCCTACCGCGCCCTGCTGTCGGAGGCAAAGGACTTCGGAGTACGCGTGCGTCATTTCTACGCGGGAGATCAGCTTGCCTGGGGCGGAACGCAGGTGACTATACTGGCGCCTGAGATTGGGTACAGCAATCCTCTGGAGCCGGTGAATAACGACTCGCTCGTGATGCGGATGGAGTATGGCAAGTCTTCGGTGCTACTGGAGGGCGACGCCGAAGCACCCAGCGAACGCGAGATGCTGGCGCACGGCCGGGTCGCTACCGTGACACTGCTGAAGGTCGGGCACCACGGAAGCCGTACTTCGACGACGCAGGAGTTTCTCGACGCTGCAGCGCCGAAGGATGCGGTGGTGTCGGTGGGACGGGGGAATACATTCGGACACCCCCGCTATGAAGTGATCGAGCGGATCGCTGAAGCCGGGACTAAGCTGTACCGAACGGATCAGTTTGGCTTGACCACATTCTTACTTGACCGGGACGGCGGAATCCGTGAGGTTGCCGGTGCGTCTAATTAGTAGAGAGTTATTCGGGGAGGTTGTCGATGGAGTTGAACGAGACGAGTGCAGACGTCATCGCGATCAGCGCAGAGGAGCGGGCGGAAGAGCAGAAGCTGATCCGCCGCCTGCAGATGATGATGAACATGGTCATGCAGGTGATAGCGCAGGACGCGTCGCTAACGATCGATGATGCGGCGCAGATGATCGCCGACAGCAGGAAGGCGGCGCTGGCGATGTTCCCGGGTAAAGAACTCGCGTATGACCTCATCTGGCGGCCGCGGTTCCAGCGTCTGATGCGCGAGCGGTTTCGTATCATGTAACTATGATCGTTGCTTATGGCGCGGCAGATTGTGAAACGGAGATCATGCGAATACGGCTCGCCACTCGTGAGGACCTTCCGGCGCTGATGGGGCTCATGCGGCGGGTCGTCCCTCTTATGCGCGCGGCAGGCAATCTACAGTGGGATGAGACTTATCCCAACGGAACGGTCTTTCAGCGTGACATCGACCTTGGACAGCTTTGGGTGGCCGACGCAGAGACCAGCATCGCCGGGCTGGCCGCGATCACCATGGATCAGGAGCCCGACTATGCGCAGGTGGGTTGGGATATCAACGAGCCTGCCGTTGTCGTGCATCGGCTCGCAGTCGACCCGGCATTTCGCGGGGCTGGGATTGCGGGCGCTCTGATGCAGAAGGCGGAAGAGGTCGCAGGCGAACGCGGCATCACCGTATTACGTGTCGACACCAACACGCAAAACGCGGCGACGCAGCGGCTCTTTCCTAAGCTGGGCTACCAACTTGCCGGAGAGATCGGTCTGCAGTTCAGGCCTGGACTGCGCTTCTTTTGCTACGAAAAACGACTGCGAGACGATTAGCCTTCAGAGTCTAAAGTTATTGACATCATCGGGACGCGAGCATGATCGCCAACCCACACAAGCAGCAGATCCCTCCACTCCGCTGCGCTCCGGTCGGGATGACAAATTTACTTCAATTGCTTCAAAGACAGGACGCTAGCCTTCACTCAGGGGGTGAATCGCAGATGCCCCGCTATGGTTTCACTCGTATCATGACTACGCCGTGGCTCGGAACGTCCGCGGAATAGCCGCCTTTTACGGCAGATGATTCCTTTTTTGTCCATAAATCCCGGACGTTTGCGGAGACGGCATCGGGGTAGCCGATATCGGTCCAGGCTACTGAGATCTTTGCTGCCGCAGCGCCCCGGTTGAGCAGAGCAACTGCCCGGCCGCCATCCTGGAGTTGCTTCGACCAGACCTCGAGATCGACGGTCTTCTTCACTCTTCGTCCCTGCTGTCCGAGCGCATCCTGATCGATCGCTATCACGTCTTTGTTGAGCAGGATCTCTTTGGTGTCCGCAGTCATGTTGGCGATGTCGTTGCCCGCCAGCAGCGGCGCCGCGAAGATGGCCCACATGCTGAAGTGTGTCCGGTACTCTTCCTTGGTCATTCCGCCGTTGCCGACCTCGAGCATGTCGGGATCGTTCCAGTGCCCGGGCCCGGCATAGCTTTCCAGCCCATCCATCAGGTCTAGAATCTGCGATACGCCACCGCCTCCCCAGGACCTCTTGCAGTCCCAACAGTCCTGAATGTCGGGTGTCGATCGCCAGAGATTGCCGACCGGACCGGCCCAAAGCCATGGCTTCGTCGATCCCCATTCGCAGATACTGAAGACGATCGGGCGGCCTGAGTCCGCGAGCGCGTTGCGCATCAAGGTGTAGGAGGACTCGCTGTTCTGTCCCGGCAGGGTGTTGCACCAGTCTTCCTTGAGATAGTCGACTCCCCAGTTGGCGTACTGCTTTGCGTCCTGATATTCATGCCCGATGCTGCCCGGGCGCTTGGCGCAGGTCAGGGTTCCCGCATCGCTGTAGATGCCGAGCTTCAGGCCTTTTCCGTGGATGTAGTCGGCCAGCGCCTTGATGCCAGAGGGGAAGCGCTCGGGGTCGGCGAGGATGTTTCCGGCGGCGTCCCGTCCGGTTTGCCAGCAGTCGTCGAGGATAACGAACTGATAGCCGGCATCCTTCATGCCGTTGCTGACCATCGCGTCGGCCGTCTCGCGCACGACTTTCTCGTTGAGTCCTTTGCATGCGAACTTGTTCCAGCTGTTCCACCCCATGGGCGGCGTTCTGGCCAGGCCATTGTCGAGCGCCCGTCCTAAGGAGGGGACAGTTGCAACCAACATCATCACGAACAATGTTCGGACAGCAGAAGAACCCAGGCGCATCGCTAATATCCTTTTCGAGCCGCGTAAATCTATGGAATTCTGTTCCGGGGCATTCTAACTGGCTTTTCCGACCGACGGTACCCCCCCTCCCCCCCGGGGGTATCTTGGGCGTAAAGTTCTTCTATTCAATGGTTTGCAAGGGGTTGGTGTCTGCAAAATATTGAAAACGAAGGACTTACCTCTAAAATCCTTGTTATCAATAAATTAGCCCCGGAGGGTGTCCGGGGCTAATTCGTTCTTTTTGATCTCTATATATCTAGTATAAGGGGTTGAAGCTAACTAACATGCCATTTGGATGTACCTGTGTACAAAGGAGTTAGATGGTTTCGGGGCTTGACATGTGATTTTTGGGCAGAAAACAGGGAAAAATAAAACATGAGATTGAAAAGAAAGGCGATAAGATCCTGCGGGCCGGGTTCGTTTGTGTGCCCGATAAGGGAAAGTGTCTTTCCGAGAATGAGAAGCGTACCTCAGCGGCTAAAGCCGTACTGCGACTAAGGGGCTGTCGGCACGCCTGAAAGCCGTGCCCTTAACCAATACAGGGGGTTTTCCGCAACTGGGAGGTGTGCTCTTCTGGGTTTTTGGGAGTGGGGGAGGTGAAGGTTTGGGTGGTGGGGAGAAAACGGTTCGCCCATAGCGCGAGTAACCCACCCTTCGCGTTGGAACTGCGAAGGATGGGCCACCCGGTTGAGAGGATACGAATGGGCTACCGCTGTCAGTTAGAACTCGATACGTCCTGAGAGCTGGACGGATCGGCGGTTGTAGTTCGGGTTGCTGGTGACCTGGCCGAAGTTGGACGCGCCCCAGACGGTGCTGGCCACACCGAAGAGAGTGTGGTTGGTGACGTTGTACATCTCGGCGCGGAGGTTCAGCCTGGAGGTCTCGCCAAGGTGCAGCGGGAAGCTGCGAAGGACGGCGAGGTCGAGCTGATAGTTGCCGGGGCCGTAGATGTTGTAGGGTGCGGTACGCGCCGTGTTGCCGAAGACGAAGTTTGGGGTGGTGGTGAAGCCGCGAACATCGATGAACTGGTTCGCGGAGGATTGAGTGAGAGAGCTGTTGGAGGCGTTGAAGTTTGCCGCAGTGACGCCCTGCCCCCATTTGCCATGGATGCGTGCCTGGCCACTGAAGGAGGGATTGTAAGTGGGCATGCAGG
>JAOAPF010000106.1 GCA_025462755.1 Edaphobacter sp. | reverse complement strand
GCAATCGAACTCGTCAGAATATCCCGATTCTTCACATGCCCCAGCTCATGCGCCAGCACGCCCTCCAACTCCTCATCATCCAGCAGCTGCAGAATCCCACGCGTCACCGCCACCGAAGCATGTTGCGGATTCCGCCCTGTAGCAAAAGCATTCGGCGACTCCGTCGGCAGCACGTAGATCTTCGGCATCGGCAGCCCCTGTTTCGCCGTCAGCCGCTCCACAGCCGCATACGCCCGCGGCAACTCGTCTCTCGTCACCGGCTGTGCGTTGTACATCCGCAGGGCAATCTTGTCGGAGAAGAAGTAAGTCCCAAAGTTGAATGCGACCGACAGCAGAAAGGCCAGCATCATCCCGTTCCGCCCGCCGAAATAATCTCCAATCAGGATCAGAAACAGAGTCAGCACCACAAGCAGCAGCGTGGATTTGAACGTATTCATCGCTCAGTCCCTCAAACGACTCGTCCCGTTACGTTAGACGCGTCCGCCGCACCCTCGACTCGCAAAAGCGCACGCCGCAGCACAACCTCAAGCGCTGCTTTCTGTTCGAGATACTCACTCTCGCTCAACCGCCCCTGCAGCTTATCCGTTTCCAGCGCAAACAGCTCTTCCTTCATCGCCGCCAGCAGGGAATCAGGCGCTGCCGCAATCGGTCCTGCCCCAACCGATCCCGTCCCACCCGATCCAGCCGCAAACCCTCCCGCACGCGATGGAGCCACCGCCGGCGCCGGCCCATTTTTCAGCATGATTCCCGCGCCAACCGCCATCGCCAATCCGAGCCCGCCCAGGATCCACCACTTATACTTCGCCCACGGATCGTTGTTCCCCTCAGGATCAAGCGGCGTTCCCAACCCGCCCCCCGGCCGCGTGTCGCTGGCCGCCGAACTCCCCCCGCCAGCCGCCGCCTGTCCCGAACCATCCGCCGCCGCTGCCGCACCCGTATCCCGCGGCATCTGCCCCGTCCCCGAAACCATAAAATCCAGCGCCTGCGACGGCTGCACACCTCGCGCCACATACGTCTGCGCCGTCGTCTCCTCCGTCACCGCCGTATACGGAGCCGCCGGCCCCGGCTTGAACAACATGCTCTTCGGCATCATGATCGCAACCGTGTCCGTCGGTGTTGCGACCCGGGGTGAAAACTTCAGACTCCCGCCATACGGCAGCCGGTACGATATCTGAAACCGCGTCTCCCCAGGTCGGATCGGAAAGATGAACGCATAATGATTCGCCTCACCCAACGGAGTGGGCGTTGCTTGCACCGGCATCCCGCCCGGCGCCAGCGCAGCCGACCCCTCTACCACCGCACCCTCCGGCAGATAAAACTCAAACGGCCTGTCGCTGAACTGCGTTAGCGGCGGGTTTGACTCGTTCTTTACGAAAAAATTCTCAACAACGCGCAACGCCTTCCCGCTCTCGTCCGTCTGGATGCGCATCACATCGGCCTCGCTGCTCACGCCCTTCACCTTCGCCGCAGCATTGAAGACCTCCACCTCAACCGACTGAGTCCCCGGGGGCGCCGGGCGAAAGTAATTCGCCTTGTCATGCGTCACCCGCACCAGGTGCAGTCCGTTATCGCCATTAGGAATCTCGAGCGTGAATCGCCCCTTCGCATCCGTCTTTGTGCGCGCTGCCTCCTGCATCCCCTGCGCCAGCCGGATCAGCACCACATCGTCGCCCGCAGAGGGCTTATTCGTCGTCTTATTCGTCACAGTGCCCGTAATCGAATCAGCGAATGCAAAACCGGAAAACGCCGCCACCGCAGCAGCAACCAGAGCAACACGTCGAAAGCGATATAGAAAGGAAGTCACATTTAAAGTCTACGTCAAATAAGCGGCAGACAACGGCCTGAAGGCTTCGTCTCAATCATTGAGAAATCGCCGATCCATCTCGGTCCGTATTAATCCTTCGCCGGCCGAAGAACCAACCTAACCCTTGTCACGCCCTGCTTCTCCGCCCAAACACACCCCGAGCCTCAAGCGTCTCCATCTCCGCAATCACCCGCGCCGCCTCATCCTCGAGCCCGGTCCGCTGTTCCAAATAGTCCGGCTCCGGATACTTCCCAGCCTGGTACTCAAAATTCAAATCCCGCAGATTCTCGTAGATGACATCTTTCCGCTCTCGCAGATAATCCACCCGCGTCTTATCCGCCTGGACGAACGGATTCTTCTCCGGCCAGAACATGTACGCGAACACGGCGACCGTCAGCACGACACCCGCAATCATGCCCATCTCAATACTCCGTCTCTCTGCGAATTCGCTCCCGCAGCGCATCGCCGCGAACATCAGGCCCTGCCGCACTCACCGGCACACCCCGCCCCGACCGCACCGTCCACACCCGAATCAAGAATCCGACGCCCACAGTTGCCAGAAGAAACGCCGCCATGGGTGCAATCCACGCAACGTTATCGAAGCCACCGCGAATCGGCGCTGCCAGCACCGTCGCCCCGTACTTCGCCGCAAACCAGTTCAGGACCAAGGTATCCGATCCGCCCCCATCCATCTGTGCGTGCAGTTCGTTGATCATCACCGGTGAGACAGGACATCCAACATGGTTGCACTCGAGCAGAATCTGCCCGCACCCGCAAGTGCAGATCATCTCGTGCCCCAGCTTGTTGAACCGCGACGCAGGATCTGCCCCCAGCATCACCACCGCCAGCAGACAAACCACTAAAGCCGACATCCAACGCCTAAACATGCTGCACCCCAGCCGCCGCCAACACAGGCTCCGTCACCACAACCCGCGCCGGCGTCCGCGTCAGATTCGGCACCAGCGCCAGGAACGTGCCCGCCACCACAATCAAAACTCCAATCCAAATCCAGTTCATCAGCGGATTCAGAAACACCTTGATTATTGGCTTATCCGTATCCGGATTCCGCCCCTCATAGATCACATACAGATCGCTCGCCAGCGTCGAGTGCAGCGCGACCATCGTCGACGACGTCTGGCTCGCATGATAGAACCGCCGCTCCGGCGCAAGCTGCGCAATCTTCTTTCCGCCTTCAAAGACATTCAGCAGCGCATACTCTGTATCGAAGTTCTTATTGCTGTCCTGCGTATAGGTCTCGCAAACCAGCCTGTACGCTCCCAGCGTCAACGCGTCGCCGGATCCCATCTCCTGCTCATGCGACTGGTTGAACGCCCCGCCGGCAATGCCAATAAACATCACCACAATGCCGAAATGAACGATATACCCGCCATATCGCCGCGTGTTCCTCCGCACCAGCAACACCGTCGAAGCCAGCAGATTCTTCCCCGTCTGCGTCGCAACCACCGAAGCCCCACGCAGAAACTCCGCGCCAATCGCTGTAATCACACCCGCCGCCAACGTAAACGTCACCAGCGAAAACAGCTCACCCTGCCAGTCATCCCCAGCCGTCCAGGGCCTCACACCCACTGCCAGCAGAACCACCAGCGCCACACCCATCGCAATGCTCGGCAAAATAAAATTCCGCCGGATCGACCGCAGCGAAGTCGAACGCCAAGCCAGCAGCGGCCCAATCCCCGTGAGAAACAGCAGAAACAACCCAATCGGCAGGTTCACACGGTTATAAAACGGCGCACCCATCGTCACCTTCGTGCCTTGCACATACTCGCTCAGCACGGGAAACAGCGTCCCCCACAAAACCGTAAAACACGCCGCCAGCAGAATCAGATTATTGAACAGAAAGCTCGACTCGCGACTCACCAGCGACTCCAGCCGGTTCTCCGACTTCAAATGATCCTTCTGCTTGAAGAACGTAAACAGGCAAACCGCAAACACAATCAGGATGAATCCATAGAACCAGTCGCCAATCGCCGACTGCGCAAACGCATGCACCGAACTCACAATCCCCGACCGCGTCAACAGCGTCCCCAGAATCGTCAGCATAAACGTCGAGAAGATCAGCCACACATTCCAGCTCTTCATCATCCCGCGCTTCTCCTGCATCATTACCGAGTGGAGAAACGCCGTTCCCGTCAGCCACGGCATCAGGCTCGCATTTTCCACCGGATCCCAGCCCCAGTACCCACCCCACCCCAGCACGCTATAAGCCCAGTGCGCCCCCAGAAAAATCCCGCAGGTTAAAAACAGCCACGTCACCATCGTCCATCGCCGCGTAATGTGGATCCACTTCTCCCCCGGATACCGCATCATCAGCGCACCCAGCGCAAACGCAAACGGAACAGAAAATCCGACGTATCCTAAATAGAGCATCGGAGGATGGATCACCATCTCCGGATACTGCAGCAGCGGATTCAACCCAAACCCATCCGTCGCCACCGGTCCGGGCTGAATCGCAAACGGCGGAGCCGCAAAGTTCAACAGCATCAAAAAGAAAACCTGAATCCCCGCCAGAATCGTCGAAGCAAACGCCGTCAGTCTTACATCCACCTTGTGCCGCATCCGCAGGACAAACCCATACGCACTCAGCAGCCACGCCCACAGCAGCAGCGAGCCCTCCTGCCCCGACCACAGCGCGGAAAACTTGTAAGCCGTACTCAAGTCTCTATTGGTGTGATGAAGAATGTAGGAGACGGAATAGTCATTCGTGAACGAAGCCCAAACCAGCGCAATCGCCGCACAGGTGCACGCAACAAAACTCGCAATCCCCGCCCGACGCGCAGTCTCGCCAAGCTTATCGGCCTGTCGGTCCACACCCGCGGCCACTCCGCGCGTTCGCCACAGCGCCACCCCACCCATCACCAGCGTATAAACGCTCAGCGCCAGCGCCAGCAACAGCGTAAAACTCCCAAATTCCGGCATCGGATGCAAGTGCATGAAATCCTCTCCCCATTCTCTCAAGGGCAGACCCGGACAGCAATCACACACGGCAAAAAGCGCCGTTTACCGGACAAGTATGTTGAAAGCGAAAAATCGTCGCTTGAAAGCGAGCGGCTTCAGCCGCCGCGCAAATTCAACCCAATAAATGCGGCCCGTAGCCCAATCCTTCGGATATCGCTGAGAGAATGTTTCTCACTCTGATCTGCATTCAATGTTCCCTGAGACTCCTAGGAGACCGCGGACGTCCGAGAACTGCTCCCACCCTCGCCGACCAATTGCTTCACCGTCTCCAGCAGATTGTCCGGCAGCAGGGGTTTCATCCGGAACGTCACGTCGAGACCAGCATACTCCTGTTCCGCCTCTTCCAGCCCGCTGATCACCAGCACAGGCAGCGTGGGATGAGTCTTCCGCAGAGCCCGGACAAAATCCGCGCCACTCATGCCCGGCATCAGGTGATCGGTAATCACCAGTCGAATCTCCTCTGGCAGATCGCCCCCCTGGATCTGTTCCAGTACTCTCACAGGGTTCAGCGCAGCTATCACAAAATAGCCGGCGCGCCTCAAAATCGTCTGCCGCGTCGCCGCCTGTACAGCATTATCATCGATAAGAAGTAGATTGGCGGTCATGCGTGAGGTCGATTGCTCCAAGGGAATAGATACGGCAAGGCTCATCGCAGGCCCTCTCTCAATCCTTCTCCATTCGGTCCGGGTGGAGAGGTGTATTTTCCGTTGACAGTAAGTGCGATGCACAATTTTTGGTTCGCGTTGGCAACTATCAGGAATTCTTTCGGTATTGCATCTGCGATCCTACACTGCATCGATTCTTTCTCCGGAGATTCTTCCTGCAATTCCCGGGCCGACTCAGCGCTGCACCGTAATATTTCTCAAAATCTGGACTGAGTTCTAGAAAGAAGGTAGAGTTTCCCCCAGCACCATAACGATTTAGCGCATTCCAAACCGAACCAGGAACCCGAAACCAAGATCAAGGGCTACCGTGACTCTTTCCATCATCGACTGGCTCATCATGCTGGTCTATTTTGTCTTTGTGCTGGGCATCGGCTTCGCCCTCAAGCGCTACATGCGCACCAGCAACGACTTCTTTCTCGCCGGCCGCTCAATCCCCGCCTGGGTCTGCGGTCTCGCCTTCATCTCCGCCAATCTCGGCGCCCAGGAAGTCATCGGCATGGGTGCCTCCGGCGCCAAGTACGGCATCATCACCAGCCACTTCTACTGGATCGGCGCCATCCCCGCCATGATCTTCGTCGGCATCTTTATGATGCCCTTTTACTACGGCTCCAAAGCCCGCTCCGTCCCCGAATACCTCCGCCTGCGCTTCGACGAGAAGACCCGCGCCCTGAACGCCTTTTCCTTCGCCATGATGACCGTGCTCTCCTCCGGCATCTCCATGTACGCGATGGCGCTTCTCATCCAGACCCTCGGGCTCCTCCACGGCATCATTCCCGACGCCTACATCTTCCACGTCTCCGTCTTCCTCTCAGCCATCATCGTCCTCGGCTACATCTTTCTCGGCGGCCTTACCTCTGCCATCTACAACGAAGTCCTTCAATTCTTCCTGATCGTCGCCGGCTTCGCTCCACTCGTCTGGATCGGCCTGCGCAACGTAGGCGGCTGGCAGGGAATCAAGCACACCCTCCCACCCACCATGACGCACTCCTGGCATGGCATGGCACACGCGAGCACCAACACCCTCGGCGTCGAGTGGGTCGGCCTCGTCATGGGCCTCGGCTTCGTCCTCTCCTTCGGGTACTGGTGCACCGACTTCCTCGTCATTCAGCGCGCCATGGCCGCCGACTCCGAAGTCTCCGCCCGCAAGGTCCCCCTCATCGCCGCCATCCCCAAAATGTTCTTTCCCTTCCTGGTCATCCTGCCCGGCCTAATCGCCGTCAGCGTCACCAGCCACATGGCCACCACGAATCCGGGTGGCACGATAGGTGCCCCATCCATACCGGGTGGCCCATCCTTTGCGCCTTCGGCAAAGGGCGGGGTATCGGGCGAAGCCCGACCGCTTTCGCCTGACACAGCCACGACTCTCCCCCTCGACGAGGCCCATCCTCACGGCATCATTCCGGTCAAGACCGACCCAGTCAGCGGCAGAGCCGTCCTCAACGCCGACGGCACCCCCGTCTATAACTACGACCTCGCCATCCCCGTAATGCTCCTCCACTTCTTCCCCACAGGAATCCTCGGCCTCGGCCTGACCGCCTTACTCGCCAGCTTCATGTCCGGCATGGCCGGCAATGTCACCGCGTTCAATACCGTCTGGACCTACGACATCTATCAGGCCTACATCAACAAGAAGGGAACTGACGCCCACTATTTATGGATGGGCCGAATGGCCACCATAGGAGGCGTGGCCCTCTCCATCGGCGCCGCCTACCTCGTCACCAACTTCAACAACATTATGGACGCGCTCCAGCTCGTCTTCTCCATCGTCAACGCCCCGCTCTTCGCCACCTTCCTGCTCGGCATGTTCTGGAAGCGCACCACAGGCCACGCGGCCTTCACCGGTCTCCTCTCCGGCACCGTAGCCGCGCTCATTCACCACGGCCTCACTCTCCCCGCCGGCGCCACCCCCGGCATCCACGGCGGCTGGATCACCGTCCTCCATCACTACACCAGCGACATGGCCCAGAACTTCTGGACCGCAATCTTCGCCTTCTCCGTCAACCTCATCGTCACCATCATGGTCAGCCTCATCACGACACCTCGTCCCGAGCCCGAACTCGTAGGCCTCGTCTACTCCCTGACCCCCAAACCCGTCGAAGGCCACCTGAGCTGGTACCAGAAGCCCGCAACCCTCGCCATAGCGGTCCTCGCCATCCTCATCGCCCTCAACCTCGTCTTCGCCTAGCAACCAAGCCTTTGCAGTTGCAGTTGTTTTTGTCCTTGTAGTTGCCTTCGCTCTTGCCGTTGCAGTTGCCGCTGCCTTTCTTGTTGTCATCCCGTAGGGATCTGCTTTTTGCAAGCTACTCCTTACTCCCTATTCCCTACACCCTGGAGTTTTCATGGGACTCGACATCCGCATCCCCCTCGGCCTCATCTTCCTCCTCATCGGCGGCCTCATGAGCCTCTACGGCCTCTTCACCCGCAACGCCGCCGAAATCTACGAAAAATCCATGGGCATCAACCTCAA
>JAOAPF010000070.1 GCA_025462755.1 Edaphobacter sp. | reverse complement strand
GCCGGCCGCAGTGACAAAGGGGGAGCTGGCGGGGAAGTCGACGTTAAGGCCCTCCGTAGCGACGCTTGAGGTGTCGCAGTCTGTAGCGCCGTTGTCTCCGGACGAGCTCATCACGGTGATGCCCTTCGCGTTCGCCAACTGAAGAAGTTGATTGTAGGTGGAGACAAAGCTGGCGCCAAATCCGCTCTCGCATCCGCCGTAGCTGATGGTGAGGATGGGTGCGATGGTGGGGCTGGCGTCGATCGCGAAGGTCAGGGAATTCGCTAAAACGTCCTTACCATAGACGTACAGGATGGTGGCGCCGGGGGCGGAAGCTCCGGACCACTCCACATCAAGGTGGGCCTCATCGATATCGCCTGTGCCTGTTACAACGCCCGGGTCGGTAGTACCTGCTAGCTGGAGCTTCAAATTGATGGGCGGGAGACCGGCGGCGGTACGAAAGGCAGTGAGGTTCGCGTCGGGCAGGACGTTGCCAGTCGTGAGATCGGTCACCCCCATGACGGCAATGGTGATGCCTGCGCCGGTGAGGTTGCTGGAGGAAGGCGGGTAGTCATAGATGGTGTAGAGGTCGCCCGGCGCGATGTAGTGGCTGGTGACGCCGCCGACGGTCGTAGTGAAGCCGGGCTGCACCGAATCATTGGTGACGTTGTGCGCGCGCGAGCGTGGCTTCAGCTTGTAGTCATTGAGGCCCGTAACGGCAAGCACGACATTAGCGATCGCTGAGGGCATTGTGGGGTCGGTGAGGTTGGTGATGTGCTGTTCGCCTTTGAGCGACACGTTGTGGATCGCCGTGCCAAAGGCCTGCTGCACCTGCGCCACCGTCCCGCTGAAGGTGATGAACGTGGAGCTTTTCGCGACGCTGGTAATGGTGAAGCCCTGGGTGGTAAGCCAGGAGGATACGTTCGCCAGATCGCCGCTGCTCAGGCCGAAGCGCGCGCCAAACTGTTCGGACGTAAGCCACTGATGATAGCTGGGCGAGCTGGGATCGAGCTGTGCGGTCAGAAGCTGGTTAAGATCGGCCTGCTGGGCCGGGGTCATGCTGAAGCGCAGCGAGAGCGATTCCAGCTGGAGGTTGGCTGGCGCGAGACCAAGGTCGGTGGAGTTCCTCGCGTGGCCTCCGATAGTTCCGGGCAGGGCGACCCGGCTGCCATTGTTGGCGCCTCCGGCGATGCGGTTCTGTACGGCGGCCTGAGCGAATGAGCCCAAAACGGTAACGAGGAGAGCGGTGGGGAGAGCAAGAGAAGAGACAAGACGGCTACTCATGGATAATTTCTACCTTACTACCGGGGGTCCTAGTTATTTGTAGCGTGCGGCTGCCGATCGACACACGAGGGACGACTGGTCTAACTGACCCAGAGTGAGAGATTAAGGTACTTGGTTAGACAGACGACGAGGAGAAATGTTGCGCCTACACCTGTAAAGAGATTGTTTGCCGAACTCTTGATTTTTTTTTGAACGACCCCCTCGATGCATCTGCATGACAAGGCTGAAACGCCATTTGTGTAGGCACGTGTTAGTCCAGAGTAACCAAGTCGTTCATTAGACGTTCAACATAAAGTAAATGAGACGGCGTGACGCAAGAATCCCTTTAGCTATCTTTGATAGCCGTTGCACGCGCGCGCACCAGCGATACCGAAGAGGGCATGGAAGAGCCGGCTAAACCGGTGCGGTGTCCATAACGACTATAGGCTGTATTTTCCCGCATGGATGACGTGCCGCGCCACCTGGCGGCGCAGGCTAATGGTGTCGGCCGAATCGTGCTTGGACAGGCGGCGGAGAATCGTAAGTTGCGTCCGCAGCATGTCTCCTTCGGCGACAGCCGCGATGATCTTGCGGGCGGAGAGCTCGATAGTGGACATGGCCTTGTCGGCGTAGATGCGAGCCATGGCGACGTAAATCGCAGAGGCCTCGCTGCCCTGCCCTGCGGCTGGATTTCCTGCCGCGATCTTCTCCGCGCGAAGGATGGCAGACTCCATGGCGAAGACCTCGATGATCATGTCGGCGATGGCTCCCATGACCTCTTGCTCGTCGGCGATCTGCTGCATGTATTTCTGCGTTGCGGCGCCGGCGACGAATAGCGTCAGCTTCTTCGCGTTGGCGAGCAGGTTCTGTTCGTCGGCGAGCGGGCCTTCGCGATCGATCTTTTCGCTGGGGCCGGACATCACTTCGTCCATCAGTTTTTTGATGGCCGGCATCAGGGCGAGCTTGCCGGACATCGCCGACTTCATCAGCCAGCCGGTGATGATGAGGCGGTTGATCTCATTGGTGCCCTCGAAGATGCGATTGATGCGGGCGTCGCGGTAGGCGCGCTCGGCCGGATACTCCTCGACGTAGCCGTAGCCGGCGAAGATCTGCAGCACCTCGTCGACGACCATGTCGAGCATCTCGCTGGCCCAGACTTTGACGATGCTGCACTCGACGGCGTACTCCTCGATGCGCTTCTGGATCTCTTTAGTATTGTGCTTTTCTTCGGGCGGGATCCCCGCGAGAGCTTTGTCGATGAGGCCGACGGTGCGATAGCAGACGGCTCCGCCCACGAAGATGCCGGTGGCGCAATTGGCGATCTTCTCCTGGATGAGGCCGAACTC
>JAOAPF010000014.1 GCA_025462755.1 Edaphobacter sp. | reverse complement strand
CTTGGTGCGCGAGAAGACGAGGAAGGTTCCCTCCTCCTGACGGAGCATCTGGTCGAGCAGGCCGAGCTTCTGGTCCTGCATGACGGTGTAGACACGGAGTTCCACCTGGTCGGATGGTTTGGAGGTCTGGCCGATCTCGACGCGAACTGGCTTGTTGACGTAGTCGCGAACGATCTCGCGGATGTTGGCGTCGAGCGTGGCCGAATAGCACATGGTTTGGCGAGTCTTCGGCACGGCGCCGACGATACGACGGATGGCGGGAAGGAAGCCCATGTCCAGCATGCGATCGACTTCGTCGAGGACGAGCATTTCGACGGAGCCGATGTTGACGGCGCGACGGCGAAGGTAGTCTTCCAGACGTCCTGGCGTGGCGACAACCAGGCGAGGCCCGCGGTCGAGCTGATCGAGCTGATTATTCTCAGAAAGGCCGCCGCAGACGAGCACAGCATCGCTCTTCGAGCCGGGAACAAGCTTCCAGTAAGCATCGAGGACCTGCATGGCGAGTTCGCGGGTGGGAAGCAGGATGAGAGCGCGGATGGGACCGCGTTTGCCCTTGGTACTGGGCACCGAGGTCGCGTCCATGCGCTGGATCATCGGGATGAGAAAGCTGAGGGTCTTGCCGGTGCCGGTAGAGGCGGTGGCAAGAATATCTTTGCCTTCAAGGGCGGGCGGGATAGCCTTGGCCTGAACCGGAGTCGGCGTGGTAAAGCCGGCGCTGGTGAGGCGGTTCTTCAGCGAATCCGAGATGTTGAAGTCGGTGAAGCGCACGTCGTCGACGAGGGAGAGGCCGGCTGGATTGGCGATTCCCGAATTGGGCTGGGATTGGCCGGGCTGAGGAGGGTTGGAAGCGGTGTGCTTGTGATTCTGTGTGTGCTGTTCGTTCTGTTCCAAAGTTGCAGAGTTCAAAATTTGTCCTGTAGAAATCGGTTATCAATCGGCGTAGGGATGCAGGGGCGCAAGGTGGCGCCATGGATTCAAATAGTCAGCATTGCTGTCGGTTATCGAAGCGCTGCTGCTGCACGGCGAGACTCGTCCGTTGACGTGTCTTCCAGCCAGAGCAACCAGCGCGGCTTCCGATCGTAAGGAAGGTATGCGGTGGGGAGAGGCGAATCGCAGTCTCTGGCCAAACTCCGAATTCCATGAGGAGTCTTTGCCTGCGGTGCCTGTACTCCTTTTTTCCAGAGTACAAAATAATGATAACACAACGGCGGTTCGATCCGCGATGGGGAATAGCCCAAGGCACTCCCAGTCAGGCAGGAGCGTCCGCAAACGAACAGAGAGCTCCACGGATGGACAGCGCAACCAGATAGTGGAGATGACTAGCGCTTTATTTAGTGGCAGTTAGCCTGTTATTCGATTGGCACCTGAAATGCGACCCAAGGGATCCAGCCGGAGAAAAACAGAGATGCACTCACTGATTCAAGATCTTCGCTTTTCCCTTCGCCAGATCCGGCGCTCGCCGGGGTTCATGGTGACCGCGGTGCTCACGCTTGCGCTTGGCGTGGGGGCGAACACGGCGATCTTTTCGCTGCTGGACCAGGCACTCCTGCGCTCGCTGCCGGTTCGCGCTCCGCAGCAACTGGTGATTCTGAGCAACACAGGTAAAGCGTGGGAGGGACACTCCAGCGACCACGGCGCGGGGGTTGAGAAGTCGTTCTCGTATCCGATGTACCGGGATCTACGCGATCGCGGGACGGCGTTCGACGGCCTCATCGCCACAGCATCGACAGGGGTTGGCATCGCCCGCAACAACGCATCGGAACTTGCCAATGCAGAGATCGTGAGCGGGAACTACTTCAGTGTGCTCGGGGTCTCTGCGGCGCAGGGCCGCCTGCTGACGGCGAACGACGATACGACGCAGGGCGGCAATCCGGTCGTGGTGCTGAGTTATCACTATTGGAAGACGCATCCGGGGTCGGATATGCAGGCGGTTGGACAGACACTTTCCATCAACGGGTTCCCGTACCAGATCATCGGCGTGTCTGCGCCGGAGTTTCAGAGTGCGGTGTGGGGGCAGGTGCCAGATGTTTTCGTTCCGATGTCGATGCTGGATCAGGTGATACCGGGCAAGGGTAGCCGGTTGCAGAACCATAAGGATCGCTGGATGAATATCGTTGGCCGCCTGAAGCCGGAGGAGACGCCCGAGCGAGCGCAGGTGGCGATGGCTCCGCTGTGGCATGCACTGCGGGCAGAGGAGCTCAAGGCTCTGGGAACCAAGTCGCCACGCTTTGTGGATGATTTCCTGACGCGGAGCGAGTTGCAGGTACTGCCCGGATCCAGGGGGCTGTCTTACGAACGGGGTTCGATCGAGAAACCGCTGATGGCGGTGATGGCGATGGCGTTTCTGGTTCTTCTGATCGCCGCGGTGAACGTGGCCAGCCTGCTGCTGGTTCGCTCGGCGGCACGAGTGCGCGAGTTCTCTCTACGCTATGCGCTGGGGGCAAACGCGCGGCGTGTCGTGCAGCAGCTGCTACTGGAGGGCGCGTTGATCGGTATTGCGGGCGGAGCTGCGGGGCTGCTGATCGCGCCGATGTGCATTCGGGTACTGGTGCAACGGCTTGCCTCGGATGGATCCACGCCGTTCTCGACGACGCTGGATGCTCGTTTGCTGGCGTTCAACTTCGGGATTGCGCTGGGAGTCAGTGTGCTGTTCAGCTTGGCGCCTGCGGTGCAGTTGCTCAGGCCGGATATTGTGAATTCGCTGAAGCAACAGACAGCCACCATGTCTGGCGGCTCGCTAAGTTTTCGGGGTTTGATCGTTTCGCTGCAGGTGGGCTTGAGCGTCCTGCTGCTGGTGAGCTCGGGCCTGTTCGTGCGCACGATGCAGAACCTGCGGCGGGTCGATACGGGGTTCAACACCTCGCACCTGATCACGTTTCACATCGATCCTCAGCTCTCCGGCTATTCGAAGGAGAAGATTCCTTTGTTGCACCAGAGTGTTCTTGACGCTATGGCGGCGCTGCCCGGCGTGCAGGCCGTGGCCGCGACCGATGACGCGGAGCTGGCAGATACCGGGCACAGCGGAAACGTGACGGTAGAGGGTTACACCGCGCCAGCCGATGAGGAATTCAACGTTGAAGAACCCTCAGTCAATGCGAGTTTCTTTCACGCGATGCAGGTGCCGATACTGGCTGGACGCGCTTTCACCGAAGACGATGACGCCACGCATCCTCCGGTCGTTGTCGTGAACGAGACTTTTGTGAAGCATTACTTCAGCGGTCCGACGGCAGCGGTTGGCAGACGTGTGGCCAGCGGCGCAGGCAACAACCTTACGTACATGACGATCGTCGGCGTAACGCGAGACGCCAAGCACCGGGACCTGCGCAAGCCG
>JAOAPF010000347.1 GCA_025462755.1 Edaphobacter sp. | reverse complement strand
AACTACAAGGGCTTTGTGGACCTTGAATACGAGATTCATGCGGATGATCCGATGCCGGGTGTGATCGAAAGCTTCGCGTATATGCGCGGAGTGCTGGCGGGTATGGGATACAAGAGCCACGAGTGAGCGCTGGTTGCGGAAAATGATGATTGCGATCTGCTAAAACAAGGCCCGGGGTTAAAGGCCCTTGTATTTGCCGGGTTTTTCGCAGGGCTAACGCCCTGCGCTTAATCCCAAAAAGCAAAGCGCTGACTCTTCGGCGGCGGGGAAGCGCTGGCGTGGAGGATGAGTTGGAGAAGCAGATTTCTCCACTGTGGCGGCAGGTGAGCCGCCTTCGGTCGAAATGACGTCTTTTGGGTGGTGGGGAAGTTCTGGGTTGTTTGGAAGAGAACAGACAACGGCAAAAGCTAAATGCGGGGGTCCCTCCACTGCGCTTCGCTTCGGTCGGGATGACGCCTCTTTTGACTTTGACGCCTCTTTTGACTCTGACGCCTCTTTTGCCTTTGACGCCTCTTTTGACTTTGACGCCTCTTTTGACTTTGACGCCTCTTTTGACTTTGACGCCGCTTTTGACTTTGGCGATTGAAGGTGCTGCAGGGGCTTCGGTGGCCGCCTGCAGGGTTGGGATGGTGGCGGGTTCGGGCGTGGGGGCTGGTTCTTTCTCGCTTTGCATCATCCGCTCGATGAGTTGGAGGACGGGACTTTTGCGTTTCGCGATTGCGGAGACTTCAGTGCGTGGGGCGAGAACGCCGAGGGTGGGGTCGATGGTGATTTCTTCTACGGTCTGAGAGACGGTTTGGGATTCGCCGGTTCTTGCGGGTTGGATTTTGGGCAGGTTGAGGCTGGCGATCTGGAGGGCGTAGAGGAGGAGACCGGCGCGGCGGGGGTCGATCTCGTTGGCGGCGATACGCTGGAGGACCTGGCCGATGGAGGCTTGGATGGCGGAGCGGTCTTCGGGCAGTGGCAGGGCGAAAGTAGTACGGCGGCTGCGGCGCTGTCGCGGATTGGCGACCGGGCGGCGGGTGGTGTGGTGGTAGTAGCAGAATTCTTCCCGGCGGAGACATGGGCTGGCGCAGCGGTGGCCATCGGTGAAGATGTGGCGGCATTGGTACTGTTTGTCCTGGTTCGGCGTAGATTCGGCGTGCTGCATGCGTTGGGTCCCCTATCCCGTCAGATTTGTACAAAGTCTTCAAAAGAAAAGACCTGCGCCCGGACTTGCCGGTGCAGGCCTACGGCTTTAAATGAAAAAGCCCCGGTTGGTACCGGGGCCTTTTTCTATCTGTTTTAAGAATAGCAGATTGGAGGTAACTAAAATGCCACGAGTAAGTCTATGTGCCGTAGTGGTTTAGCTGGTTTTGGGGCTTGACATGCGATTTTTGGGCGGAAATTGAAGAAAAAAAATAAACGCCGCACGATTCCGGCTCGTTTCAGTCCTCAGCAGCGCTGCGACATTTCTCCTCCGGTGAACTCTAGAGGTTCTGTCAAAAATCGTCCGCAGCTAGAGAGTGGTGTCTTCAGAACGGCCTTGCTGCTTTAATTCTTCAACTTTCTTTCGACGCATTTTGCAAAAACTGATGTTGGTGATCCGGAGATTCTGTCCGTATCCTTAACACCATTCGCTGCGTAGAGATGGATATGGATGATTTACGCGACCTGGAGACGTCTGGCCCTTTTGAGGCTCGCTATCTGGCTTTTCTTGAGACTATTACTCAACTGCGCCCTCGACTGCACCGTTACTGCTCGCGCATGACTGGTTCGGTGATGGACGGCGAGGATGTGGTTCAAGATGCGCTGTTCGAGGCTTACCGGAAGCTGGACCAGTATGACGACAGCCGTCCTCTTGCCCCGTGGCTGTTCCGGATTGCGCACAATCGATGCATCGACTTCCTGCGCAGGCGCGGTGTGCGGGTGGAGGCGGAGACAAGTGCCGTGAGTCCAGAGTTCGTGATGCCTGTCGATCCTCCGGTTGGCGTGGGTCGAGCGGTTGAACAACTGGTGATCAGCCTGCCTCCCAAAGAGCGGGCGTGCGTGCTGCTGAAGGATGTTTTCGATTACACGCTGGAGGAGATCGCGGAACTGGTCAGCTCAACCGTTGGCGGCGTCAAGGCGGCGCTCAGCCGGGGCCGAATGAAATTGGCGTCCTCGTCTGAGCCGGTGATATCACGGCGCGAGGTGAACCCGGAGTTGTCGCGGCTTCTGCATCTTTACGTGGAGCGGTTCAATCAGCGCGATTGGGAGGGGCTCCGCAAACTGATCAGCGCGGATGCTCGACTGAGCGTCGCGGATCGGTTTTCCGGGTCGTTCGACGAATCGCCATACCTTGGGAACTATGAACGCCAGACTGTGGCGTGGCGATTGGCAGTGGCGGAGGTGGACGGTGAGCTGGCCGTAGTCGCGCTGCGGCATCACGGAGACGAATGGAGGCCAGGTTCCGTCGCTCGGCTTCAGGTGAGGGACCAGAAGATTGCGCGCATCGTGGATTACGCGCATTGCCCGTGGGTTGTTTCCGCGGCGAGTTCTGTTGCGGTGGCTGAGCTGTTCTAAGCGATGCTTCAGGTTGTGTATTGGGAAGCGCATCAGCACGTATCTTGAGTTGCCCTTGAGCCGTAATAGAGAGCAGAAGGGTAATTCGAGGAGAAGAGACAATGCAGATGAAAGAGGCTATTAAATTTGCGCTGAGCGTTTCGAACGGCGTGGTGCTCAGTGTCATCGAGGAGATGAGCGACGCTGCAACGACGTTTCCAACGCCGAACGGCGGGTGCCATCCGCTCTGGGTGCTGGGGCATCTCACGCTGGTTGAAGGTGTAATTCCAGTAGCACTCTTCGCAGAGAAAAATGCTGTGGAAGAGTGGCAACAGTTCTTTGGCGAGAACTCGGAGGCCGTCGCCGATGCCAGGGCCTATCCACCCTTTGCGGAGGTTCGAGAGAAGTATCTTCAACTGCGCGAGCGGAACCTGAACATTCTGGAGTCGCTGAGCGAGGCGGATCTTGACAAGCCGACGAAGGCTCCTCCGAAGGGACGGGAGCGAGAGTTCGCTACGTATGGGCAGAGCTTTCTTGTGCTTGCGTTACACCAGACGATGCATCGCGGCAATCTGACTGATGCGCGGCGTGCGGCTGGCCGTGCAGTGCTCGCGGCACAGGCCTCCAACTGAAACCTGGCTAATTCGGGAGTGCTGACGAGCTTTGGCGCGGCGTGAGCTCGTCAGCTCCTAACCTTCCTCAGCGGCGGCCTGATAGCAATTCTTCTTTGATCCCCAATTATGGCTGGGATTGCTTTACCGCGGCCTCCTCGAGGACCGACTGGTTTGCCTGTGCGGTTTGGAGGGCACGGTAGCCTGCTCGGGTCCGGATGTGGTACTTCTGGAGGTTTTTGCCTACGAGCTTCACGCTGATGGAGCGCCAGCCGTGATTGGGATTTTGCGCTGGGTAGTAGCTGATGGTGTAGAGGTTTGCCAGGTCGGCGCGGATGGAGGCGAATGCCTGCTTCTCGTCCTGCCAGCCCTTGGAGAAATAGGCTTTGCCGCCGGTGGCTTTGCTCATGCGTTCGAAGACGGCGGTGGAGACGGGTTCCGATTCTGCCTGTTGCGTGCTGATCATATAGATGATGGTTCCGGTGGATTGAGCGAGTTCGGCAACATCTTCGGGGGGCACGAGGCTGGCGTTGTCGGGGCCGTTGGAGAAGACGACGATTGCTTTTCGTCCGGTGAGGGGGGCGGCATCCTTTACTGTCATCAGGAGGCCGTTGTAGAGGGCGGCGTCATCTCCGGCGACGGTATTTCGCACGCCGCGCAACACCTGGGAGCGGTCGGGGGTGAGGGCGGTGACTTTCGAGAGATCGCGGCTATAGGAGTAGAGGGCAACTTTGCTGACGCCTTCGAGAGAACGGATGAAGTCGGCGATGGCATCCTGCGCGAAGACGAATCCGCGGTACATGTAGTTGCTGGTGTCGAAGAGGATGAAGACGTTGGCGCCGGCGAACTTCCTGGATCCTTCGGGGGAGTCCGGGTCTACTGACCCGCCGCTGTCGGCTACCTGGGTGAGGGTCTTGCCATCGGAGGAACCTACGTCCATCAGTCTGCGGGTGGGACCGCCTCCTTCTTCGAAGGTGGCGGGTTTTTCGGGGATCTTGTCTTCAGTGATTACGAAGTCTTCGGGCTTCAGGCCGGTGATGTAGTTTCCCTTGTTATCTGTCACGGCGACGTTCAGTTGCACCAGAACTACGCTGATGCGGATGCGCGAGGCGTCATCCTGTGCCGCCGCTCCGGCTCCTCCGCCGGAGAAAGGAATAGCAAGTAAACAGAAGAGCAGGAAATATCTTTTCATCATGATTCTCCTATGGCGTGTTTGCTTCCTTGACTGGGTCTTGGCGCGATGCAGTGGTGGTTGCTGCCGGCAGGGCGGCGATCTTGCCCTTGCGCAACTCCTCGCCGGTTTCTTGCATGGCGCGCACCATGGCCGGCCAGTCTTCGAGGTCGGTGGCGAAGATCTTGGCGGTCATGTGGCGCGTTAGTTCTGGAACAAGACGGTTCAACATTACGGGCGAGTAGCCTAGTTCATCGGCGAGGCGGGCCCAGTACAGGTTGCTGGATTCCCACGATTCGCCGAAGAGGCGGCTGGAGTAGCCTCCGAAGAAGGGGAAGGGTTTTACGTTGAGGATCTCGCGGCCGTAGGTTCGAGCGAGTGTTGGGTGGGGGACGCCGAAGTCTTTGGAGAGGCGCTCGAAGTTTGCGTCTTCCGGATGCTGACGCGCGAGATCGTCTAGTTGCCGTCCTGCGGGTCCCGAGGAGGCTGCCTCTGCGGGATAGCGGTGGCGAAACTCTGCGGCGAGGTAGAAGGTATCGGCGGGCATCATTCGAGGAAGCATGGCGGCGAGGGCTTCGTCGCTGGTGAGAGCAAGCTCGGCCCGCTCCAGGCGCTGGGGCGTCATGCGATCGGAGAGAATGCTAACGACTTTTACTCGGACCTGCGGGTCTTTTACCGATGCGGTCAGGAGCTCTTCTCCGGACCGCTGGTAGAGGGCGACCGCGTGGAGTTCGGTGGGGCTGACGGTCCACCAGCGGGGAAGGGTGGCGCTGACCAGGAGGTCGGGCACCAATTCTTTCCAGATGAGCGCCTGCACGTTTTCCGGGGCGATGAAGTCCTGCTCGGTGGATGCGAGGGCGTAGGAGAGGTCGGTCAACGAGCCCATGAGATAGGCGCCGCCGCCGGCCGGCGTACCTACGCCGAGGAGCGTGGGGGTTTGCCAGAACTGCTCGGTGCCGACTACGGAGATTTCGGTGAAGTCATGCGAGCGGACGAAGAGGGGATTGTTATGGAGGATCTGGGCGCCTGGGGGCTCATAGTAGGCGTAGTTCAAGCCGACCAGTGTGTCACGAAGGAAGGGTGCGAGCTGGCCTCGGGCAGACTCCAGTTGCTGACGGGTTCCGGGGGTCTTGATGACCTTGGTCAGGTCGGTTTGTACTTGCAGCTCCGCGTGATGGGTGGTGTAGACTCTGGGCGCCCAGTCAATTTTTTCACTCTGGGTAAAGATGGGACGAGGCATTTCGAATTCACGCAGCTCGCCTGCGAGAGGAAGAATGCCGTCGGCGGGTTTTCCTTGCGCCATCTGATTCAAGCCATCGCTGAGGGAAAAGAGCGTATCGAGCGATACCAGATGCTGGTCTTCGAGCACGGAGCGAATTCTTCGAGCGAGTTCCTGATGCACGCGCTGGCCATCGGGGGTGTCCTGACGCGGGCCTGCGAGCAGCTCTACAATCTGGCTGGGCGAACCGTCTGGCGTGCCACCTGCCGCGACCAGGAGCTCTCCCAGGGAGCTGCGGGTTGAATCGAAGAGCTGTGTCGGGGAAGAGATTTTGGTGAAGGGCGCGATCATTTTCTGCCATGACGGATTCAATTCCGTGGCAGGGATCTCTCCCTGGCGGGCGAGGATCTCCCAGAGTCCAATGTTGGCCTGAAACGCTCCCAGAGTATTTCCGCGGAGCGCTTCGTTTGAAATCTTGTCAATCGAGTTGGCGACGGCGACAAAGTTGGTGGCGGATTCATCGCTCAGACCGGGGAACTCTGAGAAGACCAGGTACCAATTGTTGAACTGCGAATACTTGCTGGCCAAGAGGCTTACGGTCTGGGGGGACAGACGTTTTTCCGGAGAGCGGCCGCTGTCCAGTTCACACATGGTGAGGTAAATCTGCAGCGGTCCTACGTCGGTGACGACACGAGAGAAGGCGACCATGGCGTCGAGCAATTGCTCGGGATGCTCCAAGGTGTGCTTTTTGCTCCAATCATGAATGATCTTCGAGTCGGTCTTCTGGCGAAGTATCTGTTTCCAGATTTCGAGATTTCCCGGGATGTACGGTTGGCCGTTTTGCTCCCACTGGACGCGGGTAAACAGGACCAGAAGGTCGGGGGCCTGGCGGAAGACACCCCTGGTCGCGGGGGGCTCAAGATCGTTTCCGCGAAGGTCTTCGTAAAGACGCTTCAGGCGAGTGCCTTCGGTGAGGTGCTCGCGCTGCGACTGGCTGATGCGGGACAAGACATCGAAGTATGCAGCAAGCCAGCCGTTGTCTTTGGCTAGCAGGCGGGGGACAAACTCGCTGGGGTTCTCCGGGCTCGCTCCCGCCAAATCTCTCCAGGAGATGTGGGTCCAGGCTCCTCCGGGGACGATCACGCGGCCGTCGCGAATACTGATCTGGCTGCCGTAGAAATCAAGGGTGGCGGCGTAGGGGAGCAATCTCCTGAGCCCGGGCGACCGCAGCAAGGCGACTCTGGTTTCGGCATCGTTCTTGGTCAATCCCCAGTAGAGACGGGCTACAGCGGGGTCGTTGACAAGAAGGTCGACCAGATTGCTATAGCCTTTTTTCTGTCCCGCGCTCAGGGTGGTCCAATCCGATTCTTTGAACATCACCGGGACCTGAGAGGGGGCGTAGGGATAGACGAAGGGGACGCCTTTCTGCAGTGACTCCTCCAGTTCGGTGAGCGGGAAACCGGAGTCGATTGTTAGAAACGCCCTCTCGGGATTTGCGGTTTCGAGGAAGAAGGTTTTTGAGCCGCAGCCCTCGCGCAGGCGATATCCGAGTATTTGAACCAGGGTGCCCGCATCGTCGCAGCCGGCGACATAAATTGTGTACTTCGTTCCTGCCAGGATCTGAAGCTCTCTGGCCTGCTGGATGTAACGGTCCAACAGGAGCAGGTATTCGGTTGGAGTGCCTCGTTGATATCCCTGCATGAAGACGTTACGAGCGAGCAGCGGCAGCACGTCTTCCGGAGTGACCTTTTGGCTGATGGCTGCCATGCGCATGAAGGAGCGCAATGGTCCCGGGATAGCTACTGTGTCTCCGGCTGGCGAAGGGGCAGCTTTCGCAGAACCGGTCTTCGGCTGGTCCGATGGGTTGCCGGAGTAAGCAGAGGAGCAGACAGACAGGCAAAGAAATGCTGACAGGAAAATGGCCAACGTACGAAGAGGGCACTTCATCATCGGATACCTCTTTGAAAACTTCGAGCTTCGCGGCAACCTTTACAGGGTGTGGAATGACTCGCGTCCAACGAGGACGTTTACGGGAGCCGGACAGGAGCCGAACTTGGGACTACGAATCCGCCACAGCCAGAACTTAAGCCACGCTTATGTTGCTACTTACTGATTCTTACTTTCGCCGGACGATTTCGGAGCTTCAAATCAGAGAAGACATAGCGGCATCGTTTTAACTGAACGGAAGTACTGTACTCCCGTCCCGTCAAGATTTGCTAGAGAAGAAGATATTTAATCCCCGAAAAAACTAGAAGGCGGTCATGCCATGCGCCGGCTAGCTTCGGGAGTCACTACTATAACTCGAAAAAGGATTAGCGCCACTGGAGTTTGCGGCCCTCCCTGTGTTCTTCTTTGAAGTTGGAAATCGCGGCGGAGATGCCCTCGGCAGGTGGAAATCGGTGCGGTGGCGCAACAAAATGGACTTTCGGCGGGGTATAAACCCACTGAGAGTCCGTTGGTTCGAAAAGGCGTTTCTAAATTTCCGCCGAGGCTGCAGCCGATCTCCTGCCGGATCTAGAAGTTGATATGCCCGGCGAACTGGAAGTCGCGCGATCCCGGCGTACCGGAGACGCTGCTGATCTGCCCGAAGTTTGCATTGCCAAACGTCGATGCTGGATTGTTGAACGTGACCTTGTTCCAGACGTTGATGCAGTCCACCTCAAAGACAAAGGTACCGATGTCCTTTGGCAGATTGAAGCTCCTGCGCACGGCGGCGTCCAGGTCCTGGTTGCCGGGACCCCGCAAGGTGAGCGGGGCAGTGCGAGGCGCATTGCCGATCAGATAAATCGGGCTGGTTGTGGGGGAGATGTTGGCCGCGTTCTTGAACTGCGTCGAGTCGACGTACTTGACCGCCGAGCAGCCCGGTCCGATTCCGATGTTGCAGGCGCTGGTTCCGTTGGGTGACGTGCCGTAGCTTCCGTTGATGCGTGCGTTGGTTGCGCCAGGTACCACGTCGGGCATGCACTGGCCCTGTAGCGGAAAGTTGGTGGCATTGCAGAGGCTGGAGATTACTGGGATAGGGGAACCGGAACCGTAGGTGTAGATCCCGGAGATCGTCCACCCGGCTGCCAGCGTGCGGACGAGCATGGAGTTGCCGCCGATCTGGTTCTTGCCGAAGGGAAGCTGGTAGACGCCGAAGGCATGGAGAATCTGCGGAGCCGAAACGGTGGTCCACGAGCGCTCGATGCGGTCCTGTTTCCAACTCTGGCCGCCGCCGGAGATCGCTGCAGCCGGGATGTCGAACCCGCTGCGGAAGGTGCCGTCGTCGCCGATGTTCTTCGAGTAGGTGTAGTTGATGTTGAAGGAAAGGCCGTGTGCCGTCCGCTGCAGCAGCATGACCTGGAAGGAGTGATAGGTCAGGTTGGCGGTGTTCGCGCCCCACAGATCGGTGACACCGCTGTACTGCGGGAACGCAGTGAGACCCTGGGCGAGCGTTAGGACCGAGCTGTTCGGATTGGCATTCGCAGCCGCCTGGTAGGACGTCGGGATCTTGAGGCCGGACATCGCCGCCTGCGCCTTCGCCACGTTAGCGGAGGTGGCCGCGGCAATCAGGATCGGCTTGGTTCCGGTGGTATCGGTGACGCCTCCCAAGCCGGCAAGGTAGATGGGGTTGAGCTGGTTGGCCCAATAGCCGCGGGCGTTTGCGCCGGTGTTGACGAAGTGGGACTGATCGCCGACGTAGTTGACGGAGATCGTCATGTCCTTGGTGATGCTGCGCTCGATTCCGGCGTTCCAGAAGGTGAACTCGGGTGCGCGGCCGGACACGTAGAAGTCCGCATAGGAGACGCTGCTTGCGGTAACCAGAGCCCCATTGTTGAGATAATTGCCGGTCTGCAGAAGTTGCGATGCCGCGTTCTGGGTTGGGGGGGCTGGATACTGGAAACCCTTGCCGAGGAGGTCGGTGTTCGCGATGCCCTTGGCGGTGAAGGCCGAGCCGTTGTTCAAATAGAAGGACGGGCCTGCGTTGACTCCTGTCGTTGACTCGGGCGTGGCGTTTGCGTTGATGTTGAAGCCGGTCTGGCCTGTTCCCTGGTATGCGCCGGCGCGACCGCCCACGCCGCCTGCCTGCGAGAACACCCGGGCAGCGCCGGCGCGGAAGACGGTCTTCTCATCCGCGGCAAAGGCAACACCGACGCGCGGACCCCAGTTGTTCCAGTACGTATGAACAGGGGTTCTGCAGTTGCAGCTTACGCCTGGGCCTCCGTGGTTGCCGGCAAACTGCAGCAGGCCCAAGGTGCCGGTCGCGGGATTGGTGAGGTTCGGGTTGAGGAAGCTCCAGCGGTCCTGCACTTCGTGATAGGGCTGGAAGTAGTCCCAGCGGAGCCCGATGTCTAACGTGAGTTTGTTATTTACCTTCCAGTTGTCGCTGAAGTAGGGGGATGCCACACGATAACGGCCGCCGAGTTCGCTGACGGGCTGCAGGCCAACCGATGGCGACCCACCGACCGCGCCTAGCATGTAGCTGGCGAAGGAATTACCGGAGCTGGCGCTGAGCGCATTCGAATTGGTGGTGAACTGTGCGGTCGAGTTGGAGTTGAACGGCAACTGGACGAGTCCGGAGGGGCCTACGGGGGCGGCGACGTTGGTCTGCTGCCACTGGTAGGTAAAGCCCATCGTCATGGCGTGCTTACCCTTGGTCCACTGGAGGTTGTCGAGAGCGGTGTAGGTTTCCGGGATGACCGACTGAGTGGAGCCCGCCGGTCCCTGCTGCGTCCATCCGGTCAGGTTGGTGGAGACTGCGCCGGTCTGCCCGAAGGAGCTGCCAGGGAAGTTGGTGCTTGCCGCACCGGCTGGAACGTTGGTGATTCCCAGGGCCGCGGGCGAATACTGCGGCAATCCGTCGGTGGCTGCCTTCTGCGGCTGGATGAAGCGGGTGTAAGAGTACTTCGCCTGGTTGACCAGATTGTTCTTGATGACGTAGGTGTATTCCGCGTCGTAGAACTTGGGGAAGATGTTGGCGACTGTGCCGGCGACATAGGGAAGCGGGAGGAATCCATAGGCTCCTGAGCCGGTGCCGCCGGTGACGTAGTTCTGCAGGTAGTGAACCGCACCCATCGCACCAACGGTGGAGAGCCTCTGCTTTTGATTGACGTCCCAGTCGACGCGCCAGTCCTGCACGTTGTTGTCAAAGCCGGTGGGATAGCCGCCGAGGTAGTTATTGGAGAGGGTGGTTGGGTTGCTCGGAGCGGGCATGAACGACGCCATCTTGGTGGCGATGGGAGAGAGATAGCTGGCCGGAATGACGTTGTAGGTTGGGACGCCATTCTTCACGCCCTGAAATGGGGTGCGGGTGCAGGAGTTGCCGACGCAGGTGTTGCTTGTGGGGTCGAAGATCAACGGCTTGTTGTTAGCGCCCGTGCCGGTCAAACCGCCGGTGCCGACGCCGCCGTTCAACTCGGTGAAGTCACCCTGGATCATCAGTGGGGTTGGAATCGTGAATAAGGCGGGATTGGCTGCGCGGCGCGAGTGGAAGCGGTCGTAGGCGAAGAAGAAGAAGAGCTTGTTGCCGGTGTGGGGAACATGCCCGCCGAAGGTTAGCGAGAGCTCGCCCTGATGCTCGGCGCCCTTGGGTTGGCATCCGGCTCGAGGTGCGTTGGTGATTGTCTGGCCTGCCACGATGGTTGTGGTGGCGACAGGGCTGCAGATTGGATAGGCAACGCCTGTTGCTGGATTGATGCCGGGCTGCTGCTGCCACTTTTGCGTGAAGCCCCAGGTGTCGAAGGCTGTGTTGCGGATGAAGTAGGAGGCCTGGCCGTGGTATTTGTTGCCTCCGGACTTCATGGTGAAGTTGAGCGCGCCGGCGCCCGAATACTCGGCGGGAGGGGTGCTGGTGACGACCTGAAACTGGTCCACGGCATCGAGGTCAATGCCCTGGGATACGAGGCGGTTGTCGCCCTGCTGGTTGATGGTCGTGGCCGGCATGCCGTCGATGTAGAGCTGACCGAGGAAGTTGCCGGTTCCGCCGACAATGGGCACACGCGTACCGGCCTGTGCGCCGGGGGCGAGGGAGGCAAAGGCAGTGGCGTCGCGCTGCGCGTTGTTCATCTGCAGCGGAAGATTGGCGTAGGTGGTGTTCTCCATGACCAGGCCGACGGTCGCGTTGGTGGTATTGAGGACCGGTGGAGCGGCGGTGACCTCGACGGTCTCCGCCGTCTCGCCGACGGTCAATACGGGATTGAAGCCAAGGACGCCGAGGGCGTTGACGACGAGGTTGTCCTGCTTGAGAGTGCGAAACCCGCTTGCCTGGACGCTCAGGGAGTAGGTTCCGGGGGGCAGCGGAGCGATGGTGTAGAGGCCGGAGGATGACGAGGTTCGCTGGCTGGAGACGTTGGTGGCGGTGTTGGTGGCAATGACTGTCGCATCGGGAATCGCGGCCCCGGTGCTGTCGGTGACAGTGCCGGTGAGGGTGCCTTGGCCTGCTGTCTGAGCCTGGAGCGCTGCCGGGACTGCGACGGGCAGTACGACCGCCAGGAGGAAAAGCGCCTTGTGCAGGTTGTTGGAAAGACCGGCACGAAGGGTGTTGTTTCTGGATTTCATGATGACCTCGATAGAAATAGGTTCAGTGAATAACTGCCGGGCGCTAACTTCCGGCGTACACCGCGCTGGATAATCTGTCAGGAAAAAGATGATGAACTGTCCGGCTTTCTCTTTCCGTATGCCCGAATTCCCGCTTTTTAGGAACTGGTGAATCCGAACAATGGCAACGGCGTGAATTATCGGTATCGCTGAAGACGTCTGTCAATAGGAAAATAATGCCTGATGAGGAATAACGCGCAGAAGGAGATCTCTGAAGTCGGAGGTGGGCGGGGTTCTGGCGGTTTGATTGCGGGGTTCCGAGGGGGGAGCTGGTCGGGCGGCGGGAGCGGGCGCACGACCGCGGCAAGGCAGCGGCACGCTAACCGCCGATTCCGTGCGGATTCAGTTGTGACTGAGCAATACGCTCTGCGCGGGCTAGAGCTTCTAGTCTGACAGGCCTGCGTCTGCTATGGCTGCGCCAACGATTATGTCGGCGCTTTCAATGAGGGAGAATCAGAGCGCTGCTACGGCTGCGGCCTCGTCGGGGTAAAGTGTGGCGTACTTGGTGATGCCGACCATGGTGAAGACCTTGGTGAAGTGGGGGGTGAGACCGCAGATAGCGATTGTCTGGCCGGACTTGCTGGCCTCCATGAGGACCTGGATGACGAGCGCGATGCCTGAGGAGTTCAGGTATTCAACGCCCTTGAAGTCGAGCAAGATACGTTTGTGGGTGGCCTTATCGAGAGCCTGATAGGTTCCCACGATCGCGTCTTTGGAGACCGAGGAGATGTCCCCGCTGAAGCGGAGGCAGGTGATCGGCTGGCCACTTGCGCCGGTGAGCTGCTGCTGCGAGACCTTATTCGCGGTTTGCACCTTATTCACTCTCCTTGTTCATCCGGATGACGAGCCGCACAAAGCTCTGCTCGTCGGTTCCGGTTGCTGAAACCCATTCGACCTCATCCACAAGAGCCTGGATGAGAAACATGCCCATGCCGCGTGCTTCTTCTTCGCCGCTCATTTTGCGATCGATATCGGGTGCGGAGACGGGTGCTTCCATGCCGGAGCCGTTGTCCATTACCTTGACTTCGAGCTCATTGGGTTTCATGGAGAGGACGACGCTGACGGGAACCGAGGCATTCATCTGGTTGCCGTGCTCCATGGCGTTGATGCAGGCCTCGGCGACGGCGGTTTTAAGGTCCTCGATGCGATCTTCACTGAATCCCATGAGCTTGGCCATGCCGGCAGCGGTGCTCATAGCAACTTTTTCGAATCCGAGACGCGATGGAAGCCGCACCTCAACCTTGCTTCCGCTGGTCACGGTCATAGGGATGCCTTCTCCTTGGACTTGCTGGTAAGGCGGCAAAGAGCGATTGCACTCATATCATCCTGCTGCGGAGCGCCACCTGTGAAGGTGTCAAGCGTGGTCCACAGGCTGGTGAGGGTGTCTTCGGCATGGTTAGCGGTTTGGGAGACTTTGAAGGCGTCGATAGCGCGGAAGGCTTCCATCAGTCGTTCCTGACCGAACTCCTCTTCGCCCTGGAAGACCTCAGTCAAGCCATCGGTATAGAGCAGGATGCGGGCGCCGGGCTCGATGGGGACACGCTCGATTGCGTAGCGGGAGCCTGGGAGCATGCCCAGGGGCGTTCCGCTGGCTTCGATGAGACGGACCGGGTTCTCTCCGGATGAGACCAGGAATGCGGGATTGTGTCCCGCGTTGACCAGCTCCATCTCTGAAGACGCCGAGTCCAGCCGGAGGAAGATGGCGGTTACGTAGCGGCGGCGCGCCTCGGCGCCCTCTTCCCAATGCTGCTGGGACAAGCGCCCGGCAAGCTCCCGCAGCGTCAGGGATTGGTGGGCCAGGGCACGAAATGCGGAGCGGAAGGCAGTGCAAACAAGCGCGGACGCTAGCCCTTTGCCTGCAACGTCGGCGACGACCATCAGATGCGATCCGTCGGGCTCGGTCACGACATCGAGGTAATCTCCACCGACCGAGTAGCAGGCTCTGGAACGCGCCGCCACGGAGTACCCGGGGATGGAAGGCATAGTTTGCGGCAGAAGACTTTGCTGGATGGCGCGGGCGGCGTCGAGATCCTGGGCCAGGCGAGCGTAATTCAGGTGGCGTTCGTGGTTGATTGCGTTTTCGACGGCCACTGCTGTCTGCAGGACAAGGCCTTCCAGGAAATCGCGCTCATAGAGGCTTAATTGCCGTCCGCCTGGAGTGGCGACCACGAGCTCTGAAAGAACCTTACCGTCTCGGGAAAGCAGTTCGAACCGAGGGCAGCCATCGGACGGCTCAGCGACGGCCTCGGTTGGAACGTTCCCGTAGACAACGTTTTGCAGGGTGAAGAGGGCACCGTCCAATTCGAGCTCTCGCACGGCAATGCGGGCTGACTGCTGCAGTACATCGGTGAGCTCGATGGTGGAATGGACCGAACGCGACGCCTCTAACAGGGCCTGCAGCCGGACGACCTGTTCGGCAAGCGGAAGGCTGCTCTGATCGAGCGCGTCGGACTGTTGGGTGGGAGACATAAATTTGAGTGTTCCGAGTCTATCGTGGAGTAGCACTTAAGGCACGTTCCAAATCGCTTGTTCTTTCTGCTTGGGTGACAGGGAACGAACCGGGCGCATCGGAGTTCTTCGAATAGCTAGAGAGAATTTCGGGCGGCGGCACCAAGAAAATGTGTGAAAGCGGAGTTCGGCGAAAGTCCAGAAAACATACCCCGTTTTCCATTTCGTGTGCAATATTCTGCACGCTCCCAGCGTTAATTGGGAGAGAACGTTTGATTTGCTGGGGTTTCTTTTGGCCCGTGACGTGCTTGGTAATTGGCAAACACAGATTGAAAAATTTGTTTCGAACACCCTCGACTCAGATTCTGCCCAAACCTACGTTCTGAACGAACCATTTCCGCGCCACCGCGCCCATCTTCGGAGGAATAGAGATGAAATATCTTCTTCGCGTTTTATTTATCCTGGTCCTGTCTTGCGGATTTACCACCAATGCCCGAGCAGTTGGTGTTGACTACCACGTGCAGGTCCTTGATCCGACAAATGTCTGTTTTTCCAACCCTGCTGCGTGCGTCATCGCTGACCCCACCGCCCCGTTTGGTGTGACGTTCAATTCGGCGACGTGTGCTCTCGCGAACCCTCCAATTTCGGTTCCTTCTCCGGCTGGATGCCTGATTGTGTTCAATGCCACGTTCCAGACTTTTACGAGTCTTGACCTGACATTCGCTGGTCTTGACGGGTTGACGTTCGATTGCCCCACGTCGGATCCCAACAGTGTTTTTGCCAGTTCCACCTGCTTTTCGTCGGGTGGTGTTGACACTCTGCTCTTCTCCGGTGGAGACGGACTTCCCGGCGGACAGATCATGTTCATTGTTGAGAACGGCGTGGACCCCGCGTTATTCAATGGAACGGGCATGGTAGGTACGGCTGCGGCGACTCCCGAGCCAGAATCGCTTCTGCTGCTCTCGACTGGCGCGATTATGATGACGGCCGGCCTGTTCGTGAATAAGCAGCGCCGCTTGTTTGCCATCGCTAAAAAGTAGCTTCCAGCCGGCGAGGCGCTTGGCCACAGGCTAGTCAGCCGGTACGTTCAAAACTGGAGAGGCTCACACCTTTGGGTGTGGGCTTCTCTCTTGATGGCACCTCCGACGTCTCTGCGGTGTAGTTCGATCGGTAAGTCTGCCGTGTGCGGAAGACTCGGGAATACAAAGAGCCGTACCGGTCGTGTACTCTCTAATCTCCGTATATTTTCCGCCGCGAGAGTGCCTATGCTTCGCGTTCGCTTGCTCCTGCTCCTGTTGTTGCTAACGCTGTCGGCCCATGCTTCCCCCATAGTTAAGACGCCCCAGAAGGATAAAGTCGCGCCGGCAGATCCTATCGTCCACGTCAAGCTTGGTGATTCGGCGATCGAGCTGACTGGCCCGTGGAAGTTTCACGTTGG
The DNA here is from genome assembly GCA_025462755.1 of Edaphobacter sp. GTDB lineage: Bacteria > Acidobacteriota > Terriglobia > Terriglobales > Acidobacteriaceae > Edaphobacter. The sequence goes on along the minus strand of JAOAPF010000347.1, from coordinate 6,248 downwards.
CGACGACGCTGCCTGGGCGCAGCCCGGATTCAATGATGCCAGCTGGGAAGAGGTAGATTTGACTCCGGACGGGAGCACCGGGCTTTCCCCCGGCTGGACCGCTCGCGGACACGCTGGGTACTCCGGCTATGCCTGGTACAGACTTCAAATTGATGTTCAGGAAGCGAAACGCTCTCTCGCGCTGAAGATGCCCGCCAGCTTCGACGACGCTTACCAGGTGTTTGTCAACGGCCAGCGCATCGGTGAGTTCGGAAAGTTCACGGAGCATCGTGTTACGGCGTATAGCGCACTCCCCACATCCTTTCGCCTGCCCAAGGGCGTTCGCAACGGCGCAATGTCGATAGCGATCCGCGTGTGGATGGACAGCGCCACCCCCTTCAACAGTCCCGATGCCGGCGGGCTTCGCCAGCCTCCAGAACTGGGCTATGCGTCCGCGATCTCGGACCAGGTCCGCCTCGATTGGGACGATAACGCCCGCTACGTCGGCAGCGGCTTCCTGGAAATGCAGATCGTCGTCATGGCGCTTCTGATGGCCTTGACACTCTTCTGGCTCGACAGGCAGGAAAAATCCTATCTCTGGCTGGCCCTGGTCTGCGAAGCCAGTCTACTGAGCGTGGCTCCGGTCCTCCTCATCAACTTCACCACATGGATGGGACTCACGGAGTACCACATCCTCCATGATGTCATCGCCTTTCCTCTGCGAATCGGCCTGTGGGTCCTCTTCTGGGGCTACTGGTTCCGCCTGAGGCGTATGCGTACCCTGCATTGCGCGGTATGGTCTCTGGTGATCATTCTTGCCGTTGGAACCGCACTGCTCCGGCCGCCCCTCTATGGGGCGCATGTGCCGGTGCAGGCGGCGAGCTTCCTGCACCCCTTTCTGTTGATCGTCAATCTGGGCCTCGGTGTTCTGCTCCTGATGGTCGCATACCGGGGATTCTATAAAAACAAGGGAGAAGGAGGCCTTGCCGCGGCTGCCGTGCTTCTTGCCGTGATTGCGAACTACCAGCATGAGCTCCGCCTCATTCACGTTCAGACGACCTTTAACATCCTCGGTTTTACCATCTCTCTGGGCTCCGTATCCACGATTCTGTCTCTGCTCATTATTACGGTGATGCTGCTGGGCCGGTTTATCACGGCGCAGCGCGCGAAGGAGCAATGGAAGCTGGAGATCGCGCAGGCGAGACACGTGCAGCAGGTTCTGATTCCGAATACACTTCCTCAGATCAACGATCTGCATATTGATAGCGAATATCGCCCTGCGCGCGAGGTTGGTGGCGATTTCTTTCAGATTGTTCCGAAGCAAGAGGATGGCACGTCTCTTATCGTCTTCGGCGATGTGACCGGCAAAGGGCTTCAGGCCGGCATGCTCGTCGCTCTTATCGTTGGGGCGATCCGTTCTACTGCGCAGCACGACAACAGACCGGAGCGAGTTCTTGAAGCGCTCAACGATCAACTCTGCGAGCGTGAGTCCGCAAGTGCGACCTGCATGGTTCTGCGCTTCTCGCGGAATGGAACGGTGGAACTTGCCAATGCAGGTCAGCTTCCTCCGTACCTGAATGGCACAGAGATGCAGATTGAAGGGGCGCTTCCGCTGGGGATGCTTCCGGGGATGGAATTTCCGGTTACGTCGTTTCAACTCGAGCCAGGCGATTCGTTGATGATTATGTCGGACGGCGTCGCAGAAGCTCAGAACGCCTATGGAGAACTCTTCGGCTTCGAGCGCATCGAGCAGATGCTTCGCGACCAGACCAGCACGGCAGAGATCGCGACCGCAGCGCAGAAGTTCGGCCAGACGGACGATATTCTTGTGCTGCGGGTGGAGCGCTGTGCGCCGCGAACCATTGTGCATGCCGAACCACAAGAGGCGTATACGTGACGCGCTTCTGCGAAAGCATTATCGCTCTGCGACGGTTGATCCACGGACGATCAACTTGCACTCCATCGATATCTTCCTCGATGCTCTCGATTTCGTTGCGGTGATGCGATCCAGCAGGAATCTTGCTGCGGCTGCACCTTGTTCCGCGATCGGCTGGGCGACGGTGGTGAGTGGCGGCGTTGTGAAGGCTGCGAGGGGAATATTGTCGAAGCCGGCGATTGCTACGTCATCGGGTACGCGCATTCCGAGGGTGTGAGCCGCTCGCATGGCACCGATGGCTGTGAAGTCATTCCTTGCGAAGATCGCGGATGGAGGCCGACGCAGTTTTGCGAGACTCAAGATGCCTGCGAAACCGTCCTCCTGGGTAGCGAAGGCGGGAGCGTTTGGCGGCCCAACTATGTACTCGGTGCATACGTCGAGGCCGGCTTGCTCGAGAGCCGCAGCGTAGCCTCTATAACGGCGGAGTGAGAGTCTGTCTTCCGGGGAGATGCCGACGAAACCGATGTTCCTGTGGCCTATCGAGAGGAGATGAGTTACGGCGTCAAAAGCACCCTGCCAGTGGTTCGCTGTGACGGAGTCTACGGAGGCAAGCTTGACTGGACGGCCAATGGTCACGGTCGGTATACCGCGGCGAGAGATATCGCGAAGAACTTCGTCTCCCATCTTTGTGCCGCGAGTGGCCACGATCAGCCCGTCGACGCGATGATCTACGAATGCCTGCAGGCTGGCACTTTCCTGTTGAATGCTACCGCTGGTTGTGGCGATAAATGTGGTGTATCCGGCTTCGTCAAAGACTTGTCTTACTCCGTCCACGAGTTTGGTTGAGAAGGGATTGGCTATGTCGGGCAAGAGGATGCCGATGGCGTTCAGGTGGCGCACCCGAAGCTGGCGGGCCACCATATTTGGTCGATAATTCAGTTTTTTCACGGCCTGGGATACGCGCTCGCGCACCTCGGCGCTTACATAGCCGGATTGATTAATCGCACGGGAGGCAGTCATGGCGACCACGCCTGCCATCCGGGCCACGTCTGCGAGGGTTGCCGGCCTTTTCGTTGTGGAGGGTTTTGTCTTCAAACGCTTAGAGCCTTCGATGGAGGTCATTGAATTTTCTTGGATGAGTAATTGATACGGTTTGTCCTACAGGGTTAGCTGAAGAGGAGACCTCCGTTGATATCGACGTTGGCTCCGTTGACGAAGGAAGCGGCGTCGGAGGCGAGATAGACGACGAGGTTGGCGACTTCTTCGGCTCGTCCTTCGCGGCCGAGTGGAGTCATTCCCGCGACCCGCTGACGGACTTCGGGTTTGGTGAACTCGTCGTGGAATTTTGTGGCGATCAGGCCAGGGCAGACGGCGTTGACGCGAATCCTGCGCGATCCAAGCTCCTTGGCGAGGCCGCGCGTCATGCTCATGAGTGCGCCTTTCGATGCTGCGTAGGCGATGCCGCCAGCGCCGCCTCCATCGCGGCCGGCCTGGGAGGAGACGTTGACGATCGCGCTGCCGTCAATCATCAGGGGGAGTGCAGCTTGTGTGATCGCGAAGATGCTTTTCGTGTTGAGGGTCATGACGTGATCCCAGAAGGCGTCGTCCATCTCCTCCATGCGCTTGCGAGCGACGAGTCCGCCTACGACATTGACGAGGACGGCTATCTTCTTTCCGGCTTGTTCGGCCGACGAGGTGGCGAAGGCGCGTACGGCGGCCATGTCCAGCGCGTCGACCTTTTGTGTGTAAGGCTTCTGGCCGTGAGTTGTAATGGCGGCGACGACCTCATCCGGGTTGGATCCGTGATAGCTGAGCGCTACCTGTGCGCCTCGACGGGCGAGTTCTATGGCGATTGCTCCGCCGATGTCGCGGGCGCCGCCGAAGACGACGGCGAGTTTGTCTTGAAAGTCGTTCATGTTGTTTTTGGTCCTCTTCTAGGGTGCAGTTGAAATGAGGCGGGTGTTAATGGGATTGAGCCGGTGAATGTTGCCGACCAGGAGAAAGAGCGTAATGGCACCGATGGGTGCGAGGACACCAGCGATGGTGAGCACGGTGCTGTAGCCGAAGTGCAGGACCAGCGAGGCAGTGCAAAGATTGAAGATGAGGCTGCTGATGCCGGCGGCGGTTCCTCCCATGCCGGCGACGCTGCCCACGGCGGAGTTGGCGAACAAATCGCTGGGGAGCGTCTGGACGTTGCTGATCCACATCTGAAAGCCGAAGAGTACGACTGAGATACAGGCGAGAGCGGAGGAGGCGCTTTGCGCGTGGGCTGCCAGAATTCCGAACGGCATCAGGCAGGCGGCGATGCCGATGACGGTCTTGCGCGCGGCGTTGACACTTAGACCATGTGAGATGAGCCGGCCAGCGAGCCAGCCGCCGAAGAGGCTGCCGATCGCTGCCGCGAGATAAGGCACCCATGCGGATGCGCCAATATCTTTCAGGCTGAAGTGGCGAACTTCCTTGAGATAGGTAGGCAGCCAGAGCATGTAGAGCCACCAGATCGGATCGACGAGGAAGCGCGCGAGCAGGATGCCCCAGGTTTGCCGGAGGGCAAGCAGAGAGGCTAGTGGAGGAGCGGTGCCGAGGACTACGGTTGGCTGGCCATCCATGATGTACTCGCGCTCTTCTTTCGAGACGCGAGGATGCTGGGCGAGCGGGCGGTAAAGGGCGAGCCATGCGGCAAGCCAGATAAAGCCGAGGACTCCTACGATGAGGAAGGAGATTCTCCAGCCGAACAGCGGATCGAGAAGGCCGCCGACGAGAAGAGGCGCGATGACGCCGCCCATGGAGGCGCCTCCATTGAAGACGGCCATCCCGATGGCTCGCTCTTTTTGCGGGAACCATTCCGCGACAACCTTTGCCGCGCCCGGCCAGTTGCCTGCCTCGCCGAGGCCAAGGAAGAAGGAGCAGACAGCAAAGCTGGTAAAGCCGGTAATAGCCGAGTGCGCCATGGCTGCGGCGCACCAGACGATGATGGAGACAGTGAAGCCAAGACGCGCGCCATAACGGTCGTAGAGACGACCGGAGATGCTCTGGCTCAAGGTGTAGGCGAAGAGCAAGAGAGCACCGATGAGACCGTACTGGCGGCCGCTGATGCCGATCTCGGGACCAAAATGCGTGACGAGCAGACCCACACTGCTGCGATCGATGTAGTTGATGCAGGTGACGAGAAAGATGAGCGCGAGGATCCACCATCGCAGGCCGGATATGGCTCGGCGAGGTTGGAGGGTGATCGCATCAGCGGAGGGACTCGTCTGGGATTGTGCGCCGAGCACTCTCTTATTCCAGGGTAATGTCACTGGCCCTCTTCGAAAAAAAACTGTGCGCGGCAACTGTTCCAACGTGTATTTCATGTGTTATCGTCTTCGGGTGCTAACGATAACATATGAGGATGTTCCCGAACAAATTGCCTTCGTGGCCGGGAGGAAGATGGCTCGCGCGGTCGGCAGCGCGTTCACGGTTTTATTGGCATTGATTTGTTTTGTTGGCCTGCTTTGCGGACAAATGGCGGCGCAGGATGCCAGTGAATCGTTGGGGCCGAAGGACAATACTTCGAAAAGCGCGAGCACGCCGCTGTTGTTGGAGATGAAGACGCTTCGCTCCAGCGTGCGTCCTGAGTTGGCGGGCGTACATCCTCGCGTGTACTTCACGGGTGCGGAGCTTGCAGCGCTGCGTGTAGAGGCGCATGGTGCGCAGAAGGCTTGGTGGGGCCAGCAGCTGCAGCATGTCCGCGCGATGCAGGGGCCGCCAACACCGCCGCCGGCGGAGAAGAGGCGCGCTCAGAACGACGTCGCCTTTGCGATCGCCGAGGCCGCATTCGCCTACAAGATGGAGGGTGACCCGAAGTATCTCGCGGCAGCAAAGCTCTATATGGATGCGGCGGTGAGCTATGATGTGTGGGGTTATAGCTTCAGCAAGCCGAACGTCGATCTGGCTGCGGGACACCTGCTCTATGGCATGGGAGTGGGGTACGACCTTCTGTATAACGATCTAACGCCGGCAGAGCGAGAGAGGTACCGGAACAAGATCGCGCGCCAGGGGCATCTGCTGTATGAGTTCTTCGCGCCTCGTCCTGGACGTAGCTGGGCGTACAGCCAGAACCACACGTTCATTCCTATGGCGGGGCTTGGCGTAGCGGCGTACGCGGTGTATGGAGAGGTGCCGGAGGCGAGACAATGGGCGGCGTTGGCGCGCGCGGTCTATAGCAAAGCGCTGGAGACCTATTCGAAGGACGGCTACTACTACGAGGGTTTTGAATACTGGATTTTCTCGACGCCGTGGATTGTTCATTATCTTGACGCTCAGAAACATGCGACCGGAGAAGATTTGTTTGACCAGCCTGGGTTGCGAAAGACCCATCTCTACGCAGCGCATAGCCTGACGCCAGGCGGGC
>JAOAPF010000550.1 GCA_025462755.1 Edaphobacter sp. | reverse complement strand
GTGTCAGCATTGTTGGGTCTACCCCTACTCGCATCGCACAGCCACCATCGGATCCACCCGCGCAGCCGAACGCGCCGGAATCAACGTAGCCATCAGCGCAACCGCGATCAGCACCAGCGTGACCGCGGCAAAGCTCAAAGGATCGCGCGCCCCAACCTCATAGAGCAGGCTCCCAAAGACCCGCGAAACCGTCAGCGCAGCGACCAGCCCCACGCCAGTACCCCACAGGATCAGCAGCAAACTTCGTCCACAGACCAGCCACAGGATGCCACTTCGCGTCGACCCCAGAGCCATGCGCACACCAATCTCCTGAGTGCGTTGCGCCACCAGAAACGAGATCACCCCGTACAGCCCAATCACCGCCAACACGAGCCCGGTCATCGCAAAGAAGCCGACGAGAAGTGTCTGAAAACGTGGCCCATCCGCCAGCTTGCTCACCCTCTGCCGCATCGTCGCAATGTCCACTGACAGCGCAGGGTCGATCGCCGCGGCCTGCGTCCGAATCCACGGCGACAGCGCTTCGGCCGACAACGAACTGCGCAGAATCACCACTGCCGTCTGTCCCCAGTGCCCGCAACACTCCCAGTCCTCCGCCTGATCGCGCCGCAATCGGTAATACTCGGGCAACTGCTCACCGGTGAGTCCACCATTCTTCACATCCGCGGCCACGCCCATCACCGTATACGATGCAGGATTCGCGTCACCACTGCCCATCTGCATCCGCTGTCCAAGCGCGTCCTGCCCCGGAAACAACCGCCCAGCCAGCTTGTTGCTCAGGATCACAAAGTGTTCCTTGGAGCCCCGCTCCGCATCGGTGAAACTCTCACCTCGCACGATTGGAATACTCAAAGTCCGAAAGTAATCCGGCGAAACCCGCCGGAACGTCACCAGCTCTCCGCTGGCTTCATGAGGACGTGGCCGTCCCTCCACCAAAATGTCCTCAATGCGCTGTCCGCCATTGTGAAAGTTTTCCGGCGGCACGGAATCGCTCAACGCAACGTCACTCACCCCCGGCCCAAACCGCAGCCTCTTTTCCAACTCTTGAAAAAACACCATCCTTCTTTGTGGAGTGCCGTAGTTGTATGACCCCAGCGTCACGCTGACGGTCAAAGTACGATCGGTCCGAATGCCCAGCTGCTCATGCTCCAGTTTCCAAAAACTTCGCACCAGCAGCATCGCCCCCGTCAGCAACACCACGCTCGCCGCGATCTGAGCCACCACCAACCATTGCCGCAACGTAGCTCTTGTGGCATTACGACCTGACCGTCCCGCCAGCATCTCCGCGCCAGGCTTCTCAAATGCAGGAGCTAATCCAAACAGCAGCCCGCAAAGCACCGAAACCAGAACCGCAAAACTGACAATCCGCAGGTCCAGATGCACCTGATTTAAATAAGGAACATTCGCCGGCGCAATCGCCACAAACAGCCGCAGCAACCCCTCCGCCAGCAGACAGCCCGCCCCCGCACCGCTCAATGCCAGCAACATCGCCTCCGTCAACGCCTGCACCACCAGCCGCCCACGGCTCGCGCCCAGCACCGAGCGCACCGCCAACTCCCGTCTCCTTGCCGCGGCGCGCGCCATCAGCAAACTCGCTACATTGGCGCAGGCAATCAGCATCACAGCCAACACCGTGCCAAACAACACCCACGCCGTCACGCGCACGTCCTGCATCTGCTTATCCCGCAAAGACCTTACCATCAGGTGCATCTGCTTGCGGATATCCGCCGGAATCTGCTTCAGCGACTCTTGAAACAATGGCTCCATCTCCTGCTGTGCCTGCTCCACCGTCACGCCTGGTTTCAGTCGCGCAAAGATGCGCCTGGGACTGCCATAACCTCCGTTCGCCTTGCGATCCGCCACTTCATCCACATGGAACGGATAGAGCACATCCGCACTCTCCAGGCGCGGCATCTCGAAATCCTTCGGCAGCACCCCAACCACCTGCACTGGCTGGCCATCGATGTTAATCGTTTTGTTCAGAATCCCCTGATCCAGAGCGAACCGGTTCAGCCACAAACCATAAGAGATCAGTGCCACATTCGGCCCACCCGCCCGGCTCTCTTCGGGCAGAAAATTCCGCCCCCGTACCGGAGAAACTCCCAGAGTCGACAACAGATTCTCCTCCACCGATTCGCAACTCAATTGCGCCGGGCTTCGCTCCGTCAGATCGCACTCCGACGGGCCGGTAGACTCTGAGGTCACAGCGTCAAAGGGCCTTTGATTAGCGCGCCAGTCGGAATAGAAATTGCCCATCACGAACTCTTGCGTCTCCAGCGAATGCACAATCCCCAGTGACACCAGCCGGTCCGCATGTGCATACGGCAGCGAGCGAAACAAGATGCGGTCCACCACGCTGAAGACCGCAGTCGTAGCCCCAATTCCCAGCATCAGCGTCAAGATCACCGTCACTGTAAACACTGGGCTCCGACGGAAGCCACGCAGCGCATAACGCACATCCTGCCCCAGCATCTCCAGCCGATACCCAGGCCGCGCGGCGTAAGCCTGTTCGCGCGCTGGTTCCACGCCGCCAAACGCAATCCGAGCCTGCCGTCGCGCTTCCCCAGCATCCATGCCGGTAGCCATATTCGCCCGCGCCTGCTCCTCCAGATGAAAGGCCAGCTCCGCATCCAGATCACTCGACGCTTTGCTAAAGATCAGAAAGCGCAACCGCGTCAGCCATTCCCTCAACATAAGCCGCTCCTGTGCCCCTTCAGCACCAGCGCAATCGCACCCGCAATGCGACCCCAGTTCTCGAGTTCCGCATCCAGCTGCTTCTTCCCCGGCCGCGTCAGCGAGTAGTACTTGGCCTTGCGATTGTTATCCGAAGCACCCCACTCCGCCTTGATCCATCCCTTGTACTCCAGCCGATGCAGCGCCGGATAAAGCGACCCCTGCCCAATCTGCAGGGCTTCTTTCGAAACCTGCTGGATGCGCAGTGCAATCCCCCACCCATGCATCGGCGCCAAATCCAGTGTCTTCAAAATCAGCAAATCCAGTGTTCCTTGCAACAAATCAGTGGACGTAGCCATCTTCCCTCGAATCTCGACAGGACCAATTCAACAAAAGCATGAGCCTCACTCCTGTCGAATGTCAAGGGGATGCACACCTGTTGCTCCTCAGAGACCACCAACTACAGTCCGAGGTTGTCGTTCACTGCGATCTCGATATCCGGCTCCGACCCCAGATAGCGTTCGGTCGTCTGGATGGAGGAGTGCCCCAGCAGGAATTTGATCTGCTCCAGATCCCCGCCATTATTCCGGCAGAGCTTGGCGCAGGTACGGCGCAGGTCGCGGGCGCGCCGAAGTGTTCGATCCCGATTTGCTTGGATGATTGTTCAACTACCGACCAGACCACCCAGTCGCTCAGACTGTCGCGGTTGAGCTTCCCGCTCTTTGAGATGGAGCGCAGTAGCCTTCCCTTATCGATGCCGGCCGCGGCCGTCCAGGCGTCGATGCCCTGCTTGACCCAGTTGGGGATGGCGACGGTGCGGATGCGCCGGCCCTTGCCTTCGAGGTCGGCCAGCACCCAGCGCCCCTCTCTTTGTTGGATGGTCTCGACGTCAAGCTCAGCCAACTCGTTCCGCCTCAGGGCGCAGCCAACCAAAAGCGCCAGGATCACGTAGTCGCGTTTGCCCCTGAGGGTCACTTTCAGAGTTATTTGGCGTAGTTTTTCAGAGCTATCTGTCGTAGTGATTGGTTTTCGTCGGACCACAAGCCAGCGAGAACCCTCAATTAACATGTCCGCAGTCCACCGGTAGTCAACTACTTACCCTCAGCAGATCATCTTTGGCCTCTGGCGAAGGGACGCCTCGAGCTTCTGCAGTGTCCGGCAACACGCAACGGGTACGCCAAATAACTGTGAAATATCACGCCATTTAGCGATCAAAGCTGCACGCAAGAGCTATTGAGAGAATTCGGAATCGATCCAAGCGACGCGCGAACAACGGTTCAACAGTTTAGACAGCCACCGCCTTGCATCAGTGTCGCCCGCAGGCAGAAGCCTTTATAATCGGCGACACATCATGCCTAATAAGAGCGCATCTTCAAGACGACAGCCTGCTGCTACAGACACTAAACATCTAGGCGGCACCCTTTTTGCGGTTGGAGCGTTCGGGGGAATTGCGCCGACACTTCTGCGGTTTGCTATTGACTTATCGCAGCAGCGAATCACAGTCGCCGCCTTCAACCTATCGGTGCTCGTTGGTGTCGCGCTCTTTGGGTTTCTCGGTGGTGGTATGGCCGCGATCTGGCGGGAGAGCGACCTAAAGAAAGTCTTTTACATCGGGCTAGGGCTCCCGTCCTTGCTTACCGTCCTCTCATCAAGTGCAACAGCACCCAAACTGGTACCGTCCACCATCGCGTATGTTCAGCCCGGCGCAAAAACTCAGAGCTTCAACGAAGGCACAGAGCAAGCGCAGCTACGACGTATCGGATCATTCGGTACGAGCCGCCTCAAAGTGATTTTGCCTACAGAAATCGGTTATGCGAATGCTGTGGCAATCTTCACCGGCCCAGAACTCGGTGAATCAGAAGACATTCGGTCGCTTGGCACTGACGGCGAAGTAGTCATTCCACCTTATGAAGGTCTTAGTGTAAGAATCGTCACCCCGCTGGCCGGTTCAGCTGCATTGACGGTTCCGTGGGGGAATTATCAAATTACCGAGATGAAGTTTACGGCGTCGAAAAATGCGTGGGCGGGGTTTTTGTATGCAATCGGGGCGCACACTAAGGCCTATGACCTTGTGCTTGAGTCGTCAAAGACGACAGCACTACCTAAGCCCGACCATCTCCCAGTTTGAACAATCTCCAATTGAATTGTTTGTACTGCGGAATCCTCCTGTGAGGATCGCGGGTAAACATTTCAGTCGGCTCCGCCGACAGGGAACACTGGGGGGGTACAATCTCCCGAATAATCGCGAAAATCCTTGCATCGTGCCTGTTGCTGCTGCTGGCGGGTTCGGCGGCGGCGGAAACCTCTGTGCGCTGGCCTCTGGCTTGCTAAAGGGCGACGTCATACAGATGGGCCACGAAGGTTGGGGTCCTAACTTTGGCCCTCAAGATCACGAAATGAGAGCAAGGGGTCGTCTCAGATTGCGAAAATTAGAGTACGGTAAGCAAAATTTCTTCTTGAAAACGCCCCGCTTGAACGACTATCGACTTGTATTTGTTTGCCGCCGAAGCGCCTTCTGTAAGTTATTGATCCCATTCAAACGCGACCTCCTAACGTGCTTCAGTTGTCCGAATTCTGAAGGGACCCCACTCTGCCCTTTCTCAAGCAGGGCGGCCTTATTTTGAGAGAGCGCAATCCGTTCATAGAATTGGCTCCCAATTTGGCGGTCAAGCTGCCGAATCGACCAGCCAGAGCGGAGCGTTTCGGTCTCGTAGAAGGAGCGCGCGCCAGAATTGTTGTTTTTGACATTATCTGTCGTAGATATTTTGGGGATATTTGTCGTATGCCTAGGCTGTGCAACGACAATCGCTTAGGTGAACGAAAACCTATGACAGCGATAGATGTCTTTGCTTTCAGTTAGATAAACACGAAGTCGAGTGGGGGAAGCACGATCAAAAAAAGTACCTCGATCCCCCGCCGCTACGCCAAATAGCGGCGAAATATCTACGACAAATATCTTCTCAAGCTACAGCTCCCCCTTCCGGATAAAGACCATGCGTGAATACCCCGTTCGCCGGGGATGGCAGATTGCCGCCGAGATCAACGAGGTCGGCTCCGGTGCTCTGTAACTACCCAAGTCTATCGGGTGCGCAGCCTAACGGCCCACAACACCAAATGGCCCATTTTGTACTGAATCGTTGTCATACCCCATTAATGTTCATGTAACTCGCCACTCCGGAAGCAAATCAAACTTTGATTCAACGAACCAGTTGTTTGTACAGGAATCTGCTGCCTTCTTGGTCTCTGGCGTTGCTAAATGGACGGTTCGAGAAAACGTACGATTATCTGAACCTTCCCTTGTGGCCTTAAGCCGGTTCACCGTTCCGTTGCTCCCCGGAGGCCAATATCCAGCCTCATAAATGGGCGATTGGCGAGAAGGTTGCAGGAGACACCAATCAAATTCTCTCTCTAAGTGACATCCAATTTACAGGCGATGGTCTGCTTGTCCGGATTGGTGACCGTCATCGTTACCGTACCTTTGTTCGGGGGCGTGAACGTTACCATCATGGTTGTAGCATCGTGGTTGGGATCGACCGTGGTTGGGATCGCGGTGCCCGCAGTATCCGTCACGGCTACCGTAGCTCCTGCCTGAAAGTTCGTGCCCACAAGCTTCACCTTGTTTTCTTTCGCCGCGCTGGCTGTCTTGGGGTCGGTGGAAGTGATCTTCAGTGCCGGGGGCGTCGGTGCGGGAGTGGTTGTGGACGTCGAAGTAGATCCGGCCGGAGCAACAACCTTCGATTGGACCGTATCTATTAGTCCGCTAAACCACCGCTCAGAGAATCCAAATACTAGCGCAAGCGCCAATGCCGTCGGATTGTAAGGATCATTCGAGTCGAGGTCTAAGGCTGAACCGAAAATGTGCAGCTTCGCGCCGAGCACGATGAGCAGGATACCGCCCCAGGCGGTCAAGGCGCCGGTCAGGGGACTGAGGAACAGCGCTCCCCATGTGGTTCCGTAGTCGGTAGGCGGGTCAGCTTTCTCGATCGTGCGTTGCAAGCGGCTGAGCAGGCCTCCCACCGCTCCCACTAGCAACAAGACCCCATTCTCAAATACCAGACCTAGGCCCACTAGGAACAGCAGGCCGCAGACAACCAGCCACATGAGTTTGTTGTGCCAGCCAGTGGTTTCATAGAACCTATCGTCTGCACCACCATCGATCAGGACCAGTGCCTCAGCTAGCAAGGCTTGCCAGCGGCCCAAAGTTTCGGGAACCGGGTCACTGAGTGCTGATTCGATCCGCTTCATCTGATCTGAGGGCAACAGTGTGAGGGCCGCGAGCTTCTTAACATCCTCGCGACACTTTCCAATGTTGGATGCGTCGTCGGCTTGGTCGATATGCTGGACCAGGTCGTTTTCATCCTGCAGGTGTTTCAGGATGTCGAGTAACAAGCTGAGACCGGTACTCGGAGTCGTAGCCTTGGTGATGTCGGCTACCAGCGCGCCTTGTGCTTTGCACAAGGCCAGAAGATCCTTGAAAGGTTTGGCCTGCTCTGGCGGAGTGAGATTCAACTTCTCAGCCAGGACTTTGGCGCGATCTCCAAGATTCTTGAGAGACCCCAGCAACGTATTGTAAGTACCTTGATCGATCGTGGAGTTGCCGCTGGCCTGCTTGATCGGTTGCGCAGCTGCGGCGAAGTCTGTGAAGAAGGCGGAAATTTCCTGCAGCAGCTGTTTGGAAGAGTCCGGGTCGGCGAGATATTTTTCCAGTTCGCTACCTTCCGAAGCAAGCTGGCCACCGTTCTCTGCCAGCTTAGAGAAATCATTTAACTGCGAGTTACGTTTGGCCTGGTCTGCATCGGCAGTGTTGTTCTTGGATATCCAATCGGTGAGGCTGAGGAGAAAGTCGGACGTTCTCTTTCGCAGATCAGCCAACCATGCGAGACGGGCCGCCTCGGGCGCGGATAGTGGTTTAAAAAGGGACTGTGCTTTTTGCAGGAGCGCTCTTGCCCGCTCCAGGATCAAGGCCTCACCGGAAGTAAGCGATTGGTGAATCCGATCCGCCAAGGCCAGCGTGACCGGTGTGTTGAGGACCCGCAATTCCTGCTCAGCAATTTCCAGTCGAGCCCACACCGGTTGTAAGGGGAGCAGTTGAACTAACTGGCGCTCGACTTCATGAGCGAGTGTCCAACCCGCAAGGTCGCTGCCGCGCGTCCAGAACAGCGCATCAAAGACCCGCGTCCGCCAGCGTGGATAAGGCCGTGTCGTTTCCTCTGCCGCGGGGCCTCCCGGGTCGAAGAAGTGAGGGTACCGGAACGGATAAAGAGCAACGTCCAGCAGATGATTGATCTCGTACAGTTGGACTTTCTTTTGCGGGGATTCGGGGAGCCAGGCGCTTTCGGAGGCGACCCGCGCCCGTATCGCGCGAATCTCCGCGACCAATTCGGCTCGCGCCGGCTTTGCGATCATGTGCCAGCGAACCCCTACCAGTGTGAGGAAATAAAGTCCGGCCATAGCGAAAAGGAACCAGGTGCTCACATCGAATCGCCACCAATGCCACCCGCTTGAGATGCTTCCGTGCAGCACAACTCCCCTGGTCAGCCTAGGGGCGGGTGAAGGGCTGGTTTTGGGAGGAGCCGGATTTGTTTCCTTGGCAGCGTTTTCGGGAGGCGCCGGTGTTGCTGCTAGCGTTCCGCTAAATGCCAGCGAGCCTTCTGCGGCAGCTGACTGCTTCGGTGGATAGGTCACGTAAATGACGCACGAATCACCCGGCTTAACCTTGACGCAGCCGGAGTGGTCTTCCGTGAAGTTGCCCGTTACCGTAACCGCGAGGCTTTCCAGTTGCGCGTCCGTGTAGTTCGTCACCGACAAAGCGACTGGCGCAGGGGCCGAACTCCACCGCGGGATCGCCAGCTCCACGATAGATGGGGAAGCACCCAGGTTCGGAAAAGCGCGCCCGGAGAGTTGAATTTGAATAGTTTCGCTACCGCCTTTCACTTCCAAGGTCTTTTTGCGCACTGGATTTGGGCTTAAGATGCCTGTGAGGTTTTCTATCGCCATGCGCGGACTAAAGATGACTTTGATCGCACACTGTCCCTTCGCAGGTAACTTGTCGCCACAAGTGGTGTTATCTGTCAGAAAATCGTCAGAGTTCGGCCCCGAACTCGTAACCGAAATAGTTACAGGGGCGTCGCCATCGTTGCGTAGGATCAGTGGGTTAGCGGCTGGCGTTTCAGTGCCGATGTCATGGTCGCCGAAGTCTACCGAGGAAGAGCTCACAGTGAGCTTTGTAGAAGGAGTCTGAGCACTTGTGGGACTGCAGCAGAATAGAAGACTGATGACCCCAAAGACAAACAGCGTAGCTTTCATACTTCCCTCTCGATCGATGCGGCTATGCATTGGGCCCAGATGGTAACCGAGGGATGGAGCACGTGGGCCATCCATCTTTGCAGCCAGTCAAACTCGAATATTCCGGCATATGATTTCGCGCACCCGAAGTTTCGATGGGTTTTACATATCGATGGAAGCCAACCGCTTACTTTACTACACGACTTGACGAGCCGACTTCATTTGATCGAAACGCGCGACATTTTTTTGCAAAGCAACCTGCATTTCTGTTTTGATCTGCGCTAGATCTTGTAGTTTTTCTCTGTGGCAAATCTCCCCGTGGCTATGAAGTCGTAAGAGGATATTGGCTGCATCCTTCGTATGAAGCCAAATAAAACTTTGATGGATTGCAGGGACATCGAGGCAGCGCAGCTGATGAGTATTAGAATTCATGTTCTTGCGTCTGTATAGCCGTCGGATGGCGTTAAGCCAAACCAATCCGACTCCTCTTCTAAAGACAAAAGTTGAGCCGGAGTCTTTGTTATTAAGCTCATCAACAACATAAGATTCGCCGATGGAAAGAACCACGATATGTCTCCAGCCCATGGCGAGAATTTTAGGCTCTTCGGCGTTCCAATACATTCGGAAGAGAGGAAGCCATCTTACCCGAGCCATAGACTTTGATTTGACTCCTAGATCGCCAAAGGCACGGGCGATTTGATTGAGAATCTCGTCCTTAGAATGAGGCGCTCTCGTGCTGTCGATATCCACTCGTTCCTCACTGCGTATAGAAAGTATCACTCCAAGTTGCCGG
Organism: Edaphobacter sp.; assembly: GCA_025462755.1. Taxonomy (GTDB): domain Bacteria; phylum Acidobacteriota; class Terriglobia; order Terriglobales; family Acidobacteriaceae; genus Edaphobacter. The sequence continues at coordinate 21,762 of JAOAPF010000550.1, read as the reverse complement.
ATAAGCGGAGGATTGCAGCAGCGCTGATCCAGAGACAAAATCCGTGAAAGCAATCCTTTGCTCTCCTGGCGAAATGGCCCCCGGATCAAGCAGACTAATCCACTGCTCACCGCCTTGATCAAAAACCCCATTCACCAGACAGTAGTGCACAGTGTGTCCAGGTGCTGTTGTAAAGGTGACCGCAACGCAAACCGGGCGCTTGAGTGTATCAATCTGGGTCTGCAAATCTGCAAAGCTTACTGGGCCATACGCCTGCGAGGCTAAATGGTTATGTAAGGCATTTGGGCAGCTCGGATTATCCAGGGGAAGAGCCTCAGAAAGTTCCCAATAGACCTCACCTTGGTCGGAGGTAAATTGCCCTGAGCAGTCCGTTTGAAGAACAAGGACGACCACCTGAGACATCGTCCAGGCGGTTCCTTCGAAATAGCTCCAAACAGATGCCGTAATAGAAGCCCAGCACCAATAGGGGTGGGCCGAAGTTTGAGCCTCAATAGAAATGGGGTTTGGCAGGTAGGCCATCCCGTGGACCTCCTAAGGTTTGGTAAAGGTAAAGGCCAACCCAAACCCCGAGTTGTAAGAGCTGGTTACGGGGGCCGTAGTCACGCCTGTCGGAACCGGGTCACCAATCTTATATCCTCCATTGATCTGGCTCACTTTTCCAAGTTGCCATCCCGGCGAGACGAATACGGTTCTGAAGAAGCCGAAGCTTAAACCGCTAAGAAATTCAACAGCTGAACCCCCCGCAGCCGCAGACTGAACATGTGCCGCAGTTCCAAAACTGCCGTAAAAACCTACCTTATGACGAGCGAAATCGAAGAACATCCAATGAACCATGGCAATGGGCATTGGATTGGTTCCGCCGTTATCGGTAATCCCGAACTGGTTGGAACCAGTAGCACCGGATGGGACTAGCCCGTAAGCAGGACTCTTCAGAAAACTAATGTCAACCCCTACCGAAATGGCAATAGGAGTTGTGCATGTCACCGTAGCCACGGCACCACCTATAGTGAGGGCTGTCGCAGGCTGTCCGGCAAACCTTGGAAAATTGTCAACACCGCTTACCTTGATCGCGTTACTTTTACTGATGTTTGTGCTGATTCTGCATTCCACATATACCTCTGCAGTGAAACTCGCTGGCGTCAATCCCTTTATGCGTTGATCCCACCAACCAAAAATTTTCTTCTGCGACAAGAAGTTATTGGTCTTATCACCACCGATCATATAAGGCGCAACCGTGGTTAGATCAGAGGTGATGTTCGTTTGAACAAGCTTTAGGATTGCTGCGTCTGCAGCATTGGGACTGCTCGCCTGAAGAGCTCTGGCTCTGTCTTTGAGGTTTAGGAGAGTGGTATTGAGCGAATCAGAAGGTTCCCATGTGGTACTTTCCCCATCTTGGAGTGCCGTGGTGATCGTCGGTGTTGTGATCAACGAAAGCACCCTAGTGGCACCTGGTGCGCCTCCTTGCCCAAAGATGCCGTTCGAGAGATCAACTAGGTTGCTCAAGGCAGCCAGAGATTTAACTAGTTTTAAGGTGATGGCATCATGTTGTGAAGCAAAGATCCGGAGAGTTCCTTCAAAGGCGGTAAGTTCTGCCTGAACTTGCGTCGCGGAGTCTGCAGCAGCGGGAGCTGCACCTCCGGCAGGCTGCGGCGCTTTCAAAGCTGTCGTTGGATCTGGCCCAGCAGAACTCGTTACCGTATCTGTCAAAAAGACATCGTTTCTCAGTGCGTTGTAATAAACCTCTACGCAAACAGGGCCTTCTAGACTTTCTCCGGTGTCGTAAACTCCATATGTAACGCTGGCCGTATGTTTAGGATTCTTCGGACAAGTGGTTTGACCTTGTGCAATAACCGCGAAGGCAAAAAAGCCAAGGAACAAGTTGGCGCAGCAAAATAGTTTCACAGAAACCTCTCTACAAGTGGAAATAGCTGAACCCAGGGAATCCGCAATTCTACCGCGAGTTTTTAGGTACATGAGAATTATCTTTTACGCATGATAATGTCCTTTATCATGCGTAGTAAGGCGGAGTGCAGGAAATGAACCGCAATCGCAGTCAGGTCCGAGAAGTCATTAATCGCAACATGGTGGTGAGCCTTGCTCTGGAGCAAGACTTCAACGCATTCTTGCCCGTCTATGACGATGGAGTGGACTTCATTTTGTATCGCGAGAGCGACAACGAGCTGCGCAAGGTGCAGCTCAAGAGCCGCTGGACGATTGATAAGAAGTATATCGGCCGCAATATATGGGTAGCGTTTCCGATTGCCGGCGATTGGTATTTGATGCCGCACGACGAGATGTTTGCGGCCGGCGAGGCCGACGGGGTGACCTTAACCTCATCTTGGATTGACAACGGCGCCTATTCGCGACCGAGGCTCTCCGCAGCCGGAATCAGCCAATGCGCACCATACCGTTTTGCGCCGATATCGGAAGTGGCCGCCAAGGCAGCGGATGAGGAAGTCGAATGAACAATTTGGTCGCTCTGTCCCCTTCTCCCCATATGCCAGCCCTGGCCGTCGTCTCCGGCGACTGCGCCAAGCAAAAGCTCATAGAGCATGGGATTCACTTGTCATGAAAACCCTGGAGATCGCGCCGTCCTTTGCCGCTGCTCCGCTGCCCTCAATCTTTACTGTGCGGTCCGAAGCGCGCACGCGGATGCGCGACTTCTTCAGCTCGCACATCCGTAATCCGAACACCCGCCGCGCATACCGCGAGGCGGTGCGGCAGTTCTCCAGCTTTTGCGGCGAACACAGCATCGTCGATCTCGCCCAGGTGGAACCGGTACATGTGGCGGCGTTTGTCGAGGCGCAGCTCAAGCTGCACTCCAGACCCACGGTAAAACAGCGGCTGGCCGCGCTGCGCATGCTCTTCGACTGGATGGTGGTCGGCCAGGTCCTGCCCGTCAATCCCGCCCACGCCGTGCGCGGGCCGAAGCACTCGCAGAGGCGCGGCAAGACGCCGGTGCTGCAGGCCGACGAAGCACGGACCCTGATCGATGCGATCGACACCACTTCCCTTCCCGGCCTGCGCGACCGGGCGCTGATCGGCCTGATGGTCTACACCTTCGCGCGGGTGGGCGCGGCGGTGGCCATGCGGGTCGAGGACTACTTTGTGCAGAGCCGCCGCGGCTGGGTCCGGCTGCACGAGAAGGGCGGTAAGGAGCATGAGATGCCGACGCACCACAATCTCGACCGGTATCTCGAGGAGTACATCTCAGCTGTCGGCATCGCCCAGGACCGGAAAGGGCCGCTCTTCCGCACCACCCGCGGCCGCTCCGGCGAGCTGACCGGCAATGCTCTGCTCCAGTCCGATGTTTGGAGGATGATTCGCCGACGAGCGCTTGCGGCCGGCATCAAGACCGAGATCGGTTGTCACACCTTCCGCGCGACCGGCATCACCGCCTACCTCAAGAACGGCGGCCGGCTCGAAATCGCTCAGCAGATGGCCGCGCATGAGTCAGCGCGGACGACCTGCCTCTATGACCGGCGCAGCGATGAGGTCTCGCTCGATGAGGTCGAGCGGATCGGGATCTGAGACGGATACGACCGCCAGGCGAAGTTGCCGAAACCCGTTTTGCAAGCAGAAGCTAGCGCAGAATCGTCAACGTAGCGAGAGCTTGTTTGCTTGATCGAGCTTTATGTCAGCAGCGCTTTGTTTTCCCAAGGCCGTCAAACTTGAGCATGAAAGTTGAGCAGCCCTTTCAAGACCCTCGTGTACTCTGCGTTCAATGACTAGTCTGCTGGACCGGAGTCCTCGGCGATGAACTGGGCTAGGCGCTGGAAGTGGGCTTGCGGCATGTTGCGGAAGAGAGGTTCCAGGACGCGGTCGGCGAGACCTTCTGGTAGAAGCGGACTATGAGCGCGTTGAGGCGTTCTGCGCCGCCCAGCCATTCGTAGAGGGTGGGGACTTTGGAGGCCATGGGGTGGGATTTTACGTACTTGGGCGAACGATAGAACTTCTAACAACATTGATCTAAATGGAATATGGCAACGATTCGCAACAAAGTGGGCCATTTGGAGACTTTGCCGATAGACTTGCTCTATGCGCATCTCGATGCGTCTTTCATTTTCAATCACTTGGATACTACGAACGGTGGCCCAAACTTCTCCTCTGTAACCGCGCCGCGCAAAAAAGCCGGTTTATAACTCGTTCGCCCTGGATCACTTGCGGCGATATGGTCCGGTTGGTGACGAATCGTTGCCATACCCCAAGTCCAAGAACTGCTTGAAAAACAATGGACGCCTGCCGGCGTTGTCCTCCCGAATGAGCCACTCGTTCCGGAAGTGATAGCGAGCCTCATTGGATGACCGGCGGAAATTTCCGGCTCTTGACTCGGCTCCTCACTCAGATCGAGGGAGTTCTCAGCGTAAATGACCTTCATGTCGTCTCCACTGCAGTCGTCGAAGCCGCCCGCGACAGCCTCGTCCTCGGTTCTGGCTAACGCCGGATACGACAAATAATTCTCGAAGCTACAGTATAGAGCTTCACCACATTGGAGTTGCTGTCGGCTGCTTCAGGATCGTCAACAAACTTATTACCTGTGCCGTCGCAACAGATGATGATGTTTTGCCCTTCAATTTCTCCGGGCTGAGGTTGACTTCAGGCATGACACGTTCTCCTCGGTGAATCAGGCCCTGAAAATATCCCGAAAATATATTGTCGCGTCAGAATACTAGGCGGTGAATGCGGCCTAGTCCGAGGCATGCGATCTGATCAGTTTATTGACCGTTTCGTTGTATTTCGCGAGTTCCGCCAGCAAATCCTGATAGAGTTTTGCTGGATCTCGCTGATTCAGTATGGACACGTCCTTTTTGAATGCCGTCTCATAATCTCCAATTGTCGAACTGCTGGGTAACACGCCGGGGTAAACAAACCCTGCATCTGCTTTATCGAGCTTGTTCATTAGGATGGAGACACGTCCCACATTCTCTTTCGTTTCTGAAAACAACGTCGGTTCCCGCTCGATGTGAGCAACATCCCCGAGGTACTCCTCAACTGCGGCGCTGAGCCGGTCTCCGTCGCTATGTACAGAATTAAATGCGGCAGTACAAGGAAGAAGCTGGGACAACATGAAGAACATTTGTGGGTCATTCATAGATGCCTGCATAGAGGCATCTGACGAGACTACAAAAGTTGATCCGTGTTGGGCCACGGCTTCGTCCGCCCTGTTAATTTGCTGCTGCAAGTAACTCACCACCTGGGGCATGAGGCCAGATATAGGGGCACATTCGTCTCGAAGAGCATTCAGCGAGCTTCCATACTGACCCAGTGCGATGACTAGAGGCGCTGTTAAGCTAACTTCACTACGGCCTAATGCTGATGTATCCGCGGTTAGGTTTAGCGGAGCCCATGAGCGCACATCTCGTGGCAGTGAGTTGACCGGTGTCCCGCCCGTCACGTACTTAACAGGGATGGCCCAGGCAGACACGATGCCGCCGACCGACCAGCTTCCCGAGATAACGCCGACGATCTTGCCGTTCGACAAGATTGGACCGCCGCTACTGCCGCTTTCGATATCAGCGTTCATAGTTAGGAGATCGAGGTTTATGTCTCTGAATACTGGATCAGCCCCATTTAAGGTGCGTAGTGTACTTGCCTTCGTCCACTGTTGATCCACGCCGTCTATCCGTAAGCTCCGGAGGCTGTATCCGAAATTGGCTGGGTAGCCCCAGGCGGTGACGTGAGTCGAAAATGCCGAAGGTGACACGGCGCTTAGCTCCAAATAGGCTTGACCTGATGGGAACGATTCGATCTTTAGAATTGCAATGTCATAGTCCGGCAATATCGATAAAATCCTAACGAGTTCGTAGGGATCGCTTCGACTCTTGTGAGCAACCTTGATTTCTATCGACTCCCTGATGACGTGATAACAAGTTAAAACGCTGCCGTCTCCCGAGATCAGAGTGCCAGTTCCAACCGAGGTACGGTTGTCGGCCCGTTTGGCAGTAATTCTCACGACCGCGTCGGATGGAAGATCTGCTAAGCAGGATGCAGTGTGAACCGTCAGTAAGATCGCAGCTAACACTAGAGATCGCGCGCTCATCAGCGAGCTCCGGAGGCAGAGTCCTGACTCTTGATCAATTTATACAAAGCGTCGTAGGCCTCTCCTGGGGTTATTTTGCCGGATCTTTTATCTGCATCGATCAGATTAGCCTCGGAAACCGCACTTGAACGGAGGAAACATGCGGGAGGGGGATTGTTTGAAAGACACTCGTCTACCAGTTTGGATCTCAGTGCGGCTGGGACAAGGTATTGGCCGCGGCTCACGTGAACGCCGACAGCGAGCCCAAGAATACAAAGAATTGAAAGGGAGCTGATCATCCCACCAGCTAGGTTTCGGTCTTCTTTCGAGAGTTTGGAGAGTAATACGAAAATAGAACCGCCAACGAAAGCGAATAACAGCGTCATGAGTGGCTGGACGACCGTTGACGAAGTCATGCCAGCGAGGAATCCAACCAGCAACCCCATGAAACCCATTCCAAATACAAGCCACATAGTAATCTCCTTAACTTTCTCTGCGGAGTAGATGCAGGCCTAGATAAAGTACGGCTAAAATGTTGAGGTTCTTTGGTGATCGCAAGCATACTACAGGTAACCTGCAAGACTGGGACATTTCTCTAATCAGGTCCTGGGCATTTTTCTGATGTTAATGCTCTTGCCACCACTCGAAAATCTCAGCGACGATTGCGAACAGTAGTTCTGGCTGGAAAGACCAGTTTGAGGCGGTGGAATGCTTAAGAATCCAAGAACAACTGCAGGTAGCTATACGGTAACCGTGACGGCACATCAGGCAGCATGAGCGCCCAAGGTACGGTAGCTGTTACCCTGCAATAGGGCGTAGCTCCGGAAACCCGCTAAGTGCAGGACCGTTCAAGATTCGACAAATGCGTTCAATGCAACAAATGAGCTCGCTGACCCGATACAGCTTCCGAAGCCTCTTCATCCAAAAGCATTGGTCGTCGCCCACCGCGCCACGTCCACAATCCCATTGAACCGATGTTGCTCACCCAATGGAATGGTCAGCGAATAGGCACCCGTCTTATCTTCTACAGAAAGGTTCGGCCTGGTTGCGAACTGCACCGACCAGACGTTGCTTTCAGAATTATTTGGCGTAGTTTTTCAGAGCTATTTGGCTTACTTTCCGGTGATTCGTTGTGACACTTGCCTGAGGGGCCCTCAAGCCCTGGACTGCAGTTCACATGCAGAATCAAGCACTTAGTATGCACGCAGTGTATCTTAGTGTGTCGGTGAGGGAACTGTTCGTCCTGCCGCCCATGTGTTAGTCGAGCCCAGCAGATACGCCATATAACGTTCAAACATTACGCCAAATAGCGATCAAAGCTACAGGCCAAGATCGCGAACCGATAGTACCGTGGGCGCCGATGACGAAACGGATGGCGCATTTGCTTTCGGAATGACAGCTAGAACTAGAAAGGCAAAGTGAGCAAAAGCAAAGGCGACGGCAAAGGCAGCAAGTTCCCTTCGGGAATGACAACCAAGAAACGGACGCGAATGCCCAGCGGTGATGAGGTCGCGGGGCCTTGATTCAGCCGATGAGCCAGGAATGCAGGAGCGTGAACAGGCTATGGATCCAGGCACACTGGTTCAGGAAGTTAAAGACATGAGTCGCTAGGATGCGGCACCCGCCGATGAGGAAGACGAGAACGGACACGACGAAGAGCCCGAAGATAACGAAGAAGATCCATCCGAAGCCCAGTTTGGCGTAGCGGACGGGGGTTGGGTCGTCGGGGACAGAGGCTTTACCGTCCGGCGTTTTGTGGATGAAGCAGCCGGTGAGGTTGGCGGTGGTTTCTGGAGTGGGTGGGTGGATGAGATGGAGGTTTGAAAGGTTGAGGTTGTGGGGTGTGTAGGGATCCTGGCTCTCTGTCGTGTTGCGAATGCGGCGTTCCACTGAGTGATGGATAATGGCGCCATCGGGGATCGAGCGCGGACGGCCAATAGGGACTCGCCATTGTGCGATTTCATCGTCTTTGTCGTAGTACTGCTGAGGGAAGAACTGGAGGAGCCACCAATGCCAATCCAAAGAATCGTGAAGTTTGTTGTCAGGTGACTTTGGGAGATGGTAGCTGGAATCTGCAGCAAGGATTCCGGTGGGTGTCCCAAGAACCATTTCGATTCGGTCCTGGCAGAGCTGGGCGCCGTGCTGTTGGAGTTCGCCGATTATCCAGCTGAGGGCTTCATTGGCGGGCGCGGCTTCGGTCTGTGAATAGCTGCCGCCGACGTCGGAGTGGGCGCCGGGAAACCAGACCTGGGCTATGTCCTGCTGAATGCCTCGCCTGCGCAGTGTTTCGGGCCACTCCGAGTCGTTAATGTCGACGAGCTCGCCCCAGAGGTTATCGCGGTAGAAGGCCCGGCGTTCGTCGATGCTGACGGCGTGGCGGCCGACTTGGATAATGGGGTTCTGAGCCGCGTCAAGGAGACGGATGGGGGTGTAAATCCAACCGACAGAGGAGACTGTGTCCCAGATGCCCATGAAGCGGATCGTGACGATACGGGAGAAGGTCTGAGCAAAGGCGTCATTACGCTTGATGGTATGAGATTTGGGTTTGCGCTTGCGTCGATCTTTCTTCAGTTGTTTTCGATTCTTCTCGATCTCGTCGATCATCATTCGCCAGGCGAAGAGCAGGTGCCCCTCATTGCCGCGACACAGGAGGCCATAGCCGTGGAGAAGGCTGGCGAGGGCGCGAGCGGTGTACGATCCGCGGGAGAAGCCGAAGATATAGATCTGATCGCCGTCGTTGTAGACCTCCATTAAGTACCGATAGGCGTCGAGGACGTTGGCCTTGAATCCGGCACCGAAGGCGAGGCCTTTGATCATGGACCAGTAGCGAGGGATGCGCCAGCGAATGGTGGGGTCGCCCATGGTGCCGACGCCAGGTTGGTAGTAGGCGACCTGATCTCCTGCGACCTTGAGGGTGGTGTAGAGCTTGACTACGTTGGAGTTTGCTTTTCTGGGATCTGAGTCAGCGATGAACTCGTTGCCGGTGCCATCGAGGAAGACGAAGATCTTTTTGACGTTGGGGCTGGGTGGGTAATCGGGAGGTTGGGGGAGCTGGCAGGGGATGGGCGGTACTGGAGATTTCGGTGTAGGAGGCATTCGTTCATCCTCGAAATTGAGATGGGTAAGTCGTAACAACGGGGACCGGCGAAAGAGTTACAGCGGTGCTTTGCTCTTTGTGAGGGAAGCCATTTATATCATGGTGGTTTTATGAGGATCGGAGCGGGTGATGAATGGGTCTGATTCGGTGGTCGAGTGCGAGCCTTGAGGCCGTACTCGACGGAAAAAATCTCCTATGGATGAGCCTTAATGGCAAAAGTTAAGTCTTGCCTTGTCTAAATGCGACAGCAAAGCACTCGGCTACTTTGCCTTTTCTTATTCCGCATGACAGCCGGAACTCTCACCCGACGGGACCATGAAACCGCCTGCGCGCACTCGAGTACATCGGCTTAACTCGCAGGTTGAGTTGCCGGGACGGTCGCTGGTTGATCAGGGATAGGGCCTGTTGCTTTGGGAATTATCTGGCGCAAAGATTTGGGAGATATGCGGCGTAAGAGACGACTCCGCAGTCACAGATGCAAAGAGCTCCAAGCTCACTTTGTTCCTACGAATGAAGCGCTTGCGGGATGTTCTCTGACGATCGTTGGACCACAGATAAGCCTCACGCAGCCCAGTCGCCCCATTTACGCCACATAGTGCCCAAGGACTTACGCCACATTACGATCCAAGCTACACTGGAGGCCATCCGAACTCTGCGGCAATTTCGTCACTCAACGGCAAGCTGAGCAGCGATCTGGTTTTGTCTCGCTCAAGTTCGCGCACAACGTGGGGGACAGCTTCCGGAGCCACGCCGAGGCGAATGAGCGCAGCTGCGAATTCGTCATACGTCTTGTAATCCCTATAAGGCACGGAGCCGCTATAGGTCGAGGGGCAGACCGAAATGTGATACCAAAATGGGTTGTTGAAAGAGCGAAGGGCCAGGTGTGCCGTGTAGTTTTGCATGAGTTTGGAAGTACCTCCACTGCGCGTATACACCCGGATTGCGGGGGGGACAAGAATATTGGCGATTTATTTTGGCCCGTCCAGCATCTCAGGTCCGTTGTTGCGCCAATTGCCGACGGCGCGGGGGGCGGGCGTCAACTTCATGCGGGCGACCTCTAGGGGTGGAGGAGGTCGAGGGTGGTCGCGGATCGCCTCCCTTATACGTCGCTGTAATCGGGGCATCCCATCCCCAACAATTAAATATCTTGACCTCTGCGCTCGCGCTGGCCCGATAGGGTTCTTTGGCGGTCGCTTCCTCGCCTACCACATCGTCGCCCGCCGATGCTGCGACAAAGACCAACGTAGGAACTCGGCGAAGAGCGGGCGGTGGAGCATTAACTTCTGCGTGTGCGCGCAGACCAAACATAATTCTCACGAGCACGATCCAACGCAAATCGCAGATTTCCCGCGTAGATGCCATCAGGATCTTCAACTTCTAATAACCGGCGGCCCGCGGCATCAAATTTTAGATATTCCTCCTCGTCGCCGAGGATTCCATACAGTTCCGCAAGCATCCCGACAACTCGGGTATTTTCTGCATCGAATTTCAGAACGTGCGTGAGATATCGAACAGCGCGCTCAGTGTAACTAGTTCCGGTCGAACGAGCTTTAGCCACCGTAGCTGCCTCAAGTAAGAGATGCCACATTTCTTCAATGTGCAATGGTGGGTCCAACCTAAGTGCTTCTTCAGCTGCCTGCATGTAGACTTCATCGGCAGTGACGGCCTGTGATAAATGACGTGCACATTCCGCCTTACGCCATAGTAATCGCGCTCTGTCAGCAGCGAGAGCGCTAGGTAGCGCACGATCCACGCGTTTCACAACCTCTTCTTTTTCTTGTTTTGAAAGGTGTCTGATTTCCGCAGGCCGTATGCCTAAAAGATCTCTTATCAGTGGAGAACTTGTAACGGTTGGTCCGCGCTTGGAATTGTAGCGTCTTAGGGCTGTAACATAACCCGTCTCCCAACCTTTCACGCGAGCCGCTTCCTTTGCTAAGCGTTGCGCCATGGGCGCAACTGAGTACGTCGTGATTCCGTTCTCATCAGTGACAACATTCAGCAAACCGGAACACTCCAAATCCCAAAGAATTGGATCTATCTCGTCGTCTTCGATTTCAGCAGCGTGCGCGATGCAGTCGGCGGTAGCCTCTGATGGATTGTCAATTGCTAGAATCGCCCCTAATACCTTTTGTGCCTCAAAACCCAGAGAAACAAGAGTGCTTGAAACACAAAAATCCTCAATTTGTTTCAGATCAACCAGCTCCGTTTTTCTATCCCACAAACTCCTATCTTTTTTGCATGACCATGCGAACCACCGAATCGCTAGCGGATGATGCGCGAGATTTAAGGCTTTCACTTTAAGGAGTTTGATGTCATTTCCTGCTAGTTCATTAAGTCCCTGACGCTTCAATTCATGTCGCAGGAGACGGGCCGCATCATCGCCTTCGATCATGGGCAACAATTCGAATGGAGCGAGATATCTTCTCAGCTTGTGTACTCTTGCTGTCGCAAGCAACCAGCAGTTGTCAGGGAGGCTGTTATCAAGAAATTCAAAAAGTTCTCTATCTTGAACCGTTTCCAGATTGTCCACGAAAATCAGTATTCTTTTGCCTCGTGGTTCTTGAGTCCAGATATGCAACTCACTTTGAGAGACTCGATGTCGGCGCTCGGGCTCGTGTTGAGTCCGAGCCAACCAGAAAGGTCGATTAAGAAACTTCGTAGGTCAATAAATACGGGATCGGCCTGCTGTGGACCTGTTGAACCCAGCACAGTCTGTTTGGCGGAGCCTGAGTAAATGGCTTTGAATCTTCCATGCTGATGTAGTCGCGAAACGATATGGATTGCGAGTTCCGTTTTACCCATCCCGCCGAAGCCGCCAATCGAGATTCCGCGCCCCCTAATATTGTCAAATTCTCCGATCATCGTATTGACTTCTCTATCCCTACCAAAAAATCGGTTGTTGATTGGCGAATACATCCGAAGTAGTGGACGGTCTCCGACTATCTGAAAAGAGGTAGTTGTACGTGGTCCGACGCCGGTAAAACGCAATTCGCGTGCAACCCCATCGATGTCGCCATAGGGACTTTCCGTGAGAACTGACGCATTTACTCGGTAAAAAAGCGATCCTCGAACGTACTTGGTCTTACGGGAAAATCCCGAATCCTGAACGATATCCTTACGAAGAAGGTGAGGGTAGCTCGCCTCATTTCTTGGAGCACGAATGTAGCCAGCACTGAATTGGCGTCCACCAATTTGAAGTTCAAGGCCGCCGATTTCATACGTCACTCGTGTCCCGATAAAAGGCCCAAGTTGATCATGTAAGCGATGGATGTCCATATTGGCTGGCCAGCGAAAACGACCGCTATCATCGAAGCCAATAACGATCGCGCCGCCCTCGGCGTTCGAAAATCCCAAAATATCTCTGGAACATTCTCCTATCGCCGATAACGAAGAATGATCAATTTGGGCTTTGTAATCAAGGTGCAATCCCTCAGGCAACGCGAGAGTGCCGTTACTCCTGTCGACAAGGGACACGAGGCCTTCACTGGCAGTGACAGAGCCTTCAAGAACTCTCTTTAAGACTTCCGGGGCTTCTAGATATGGCATAGTATGTGAAGCAATTACGGTAATACGGAGCGATGCTGTCACGCTGTTTTCATGGAGGGATCTTCGCGCTGAAGCGCCAGCCATCGTGCGACCCAACAGTCACATGGCCTCAACGCCGGGCAGAGCCAAAATAGAAGGCGATCATCCCTGTCACCAGGAATGATACAGCGGCCCTCGTTGTCTGATAGGTATCAATAAGCTCTTGAGCAGTTATGTACTTTAACGCGAACTGGACCATAATGTAGGCGAACAGACCGCAGTACGCCATCGATACCGCCACCGCTAGGGTCCCCAAATGTGTTTCGGTACCGCTTGCTGCCATTGACGTACGCCTACCAAAAAGAAACGCCAGCATGACACCCAAACCTGGAGCAAAGGTGTCTACCACTTCCAGTTGGACATTCTTGTATAAATCTGGGATGAATGCGCGCAAATAGAGCGGCACGCATAGACAAAAGAGAAAACAAATAAGCCAAACACCCACAATCCAGTAACAGACCACCGGGGCAACTCTGACCTGAGATTTACGCCCTGTCATTTCTTAAGCACCAATTCGATTAGCTCGCGGCAGATTGGGATGGCCACTTGCACGCCGTCCTTATCAGGCTTAAAAAGCCCTCCCTCACGCTCGTATCGCATCATTACTTGTGGCATCACGGTTATCTTGTAGTCCCATTTCCCCTTGCCCTTGTTAACTACGCTAAATGTGAGAATAAATGCGACTTCTTTGTGAATATCTAGGGCACGGCACGCCGCATCGCACAATCCTGGCCTATCGTTGTATTGTGGCGTGTAGCGAATAGAGGAGTTCAAGTCTGAGGGCCCACTACCCACTGTGTAACCCCAACCTTCCAGAACCGCCGATAGCCGACGGTCGAACTCTTCTGGTGAGATTGCGCTGTCCAAAAGATCCTGTTTCACGGATTGTCTTCTAATAACGTCGGGATCGAGGCTAAAGACCTCCTTGGAAGAGATCATAAGACCGTTGCGCCCAGTGAAGGGTTTGGACGTAATTCTGCATCCACCAACTGCTTGAACGATACCACCGGGGCCGACAGCCACGAGGATCAATCCAAACGTTCGCGCCGTGCCGTTTAATGGTTGTGGGGACATGTCGTCCAATCGCCACAGAGCGGTTGCCCCAGTGCTTTTCCAATCCACGTAGGCTCTTGAGGACTCAAGTTCCTCGTCCGCTGATTTGTATCCTGGAGTAACCTCTTCACGACAGGAAAGATCGATGTGCGGCGGGGGGATGGCCGCGGCACCGGTCAAAGCCTTTACGCAAGACGCGGTCAAAATTCCAGCCGTAAGCAGAAAACGTGCGACTGACATGGCGTCTACAACTCCTACATTCGTGCAAAATGTTGAAGGAACTTGCGATTCGTTTTTAGTCCAGCGTCCGTTGCCGCGCCATTGTATCCGAGTCCTAACGGGTTTTTCTATGGCGGTTGGGTAGACCGACGTCTAGACACCCGGCCTGGCTCCCTTAAAGCGACTGGCTTGACTTCACCCTCGCGAAGTCGGCTTCCCGGACCATTTTCGATGCCTCGGAGTCTCGGCTCCTGCAAAACGGGGTTACTGAGACAGTTTGATCCGAATGAGTGGCGGGAACTTGCGACTATTGACCCGCCTTCTGAGTCAGATCGAACGGATCTTGAAGGTCAATCAGCTTGATAGGGTCTCAAAGGAGATCGTCGCGGCGGCACGAGACAGCCGGGTAATCGGAGGAGTCTGATCTATGCAAGTTCCTGCTTACGCCAAATAGCGCTCAAATACTTACGCCACATTACGCTCCAAGCTACAGTCATGGGACCTGCAACAGCACTTCCTGAAACTTCGCAGCCACAGCGCCAAAACCATCTTTGCCACCCAAGAAACCGCCGGCTGTGGGATGCAGCTCATTTGCCCACCACTTTTTGTAGTCGGCAACATTCGAAAGTGTCCCGCGCAGATCGACATAGCGCACGTTTTCGAAGCCCGGCTCCTTCAATAGCTTTTGCAGCATGGTGTTAAACCGGTCTATCAACTCAGCGATCATGGCGGTCGTCTTCGTAAGGTCCATGAACAGCTTCTCTTCGAAACCGGGTTTGAGCCACGGCCCCGGCAACGGTCCCCACCCTCCCACGAACCCGCGGCCGTCCGGAACCGGGTGGTCATAGCCATGCACCAGGATCGGAAACTTGCGTCCAAGGTCTTTCTGGCATACGGCATTGAGTAATGCGAACATCGTGCGATAGGCGGTGGCGATGCGCGTGTCGATTACGCCGCTCACCACCGGCTCGTTCCAGCCCGCAATGGGCAGGTCGGTGTTGTTGAGCAACATGCCGAATTCGTCGCCGGCGATGTCATCGCCACCACCGGAAACAAGGATGGCTTTCGGTGTCGCGCCCATTGCAACAATCTTGTCCATCAATCGCGCAAACTTGTCCATCTGTCCCACACGTGAGACCATCGCTTCAATCGGGTCGCCTTTGTGCGCCGCGGACTCGATGTTGTAGGCATAGTTGTCCTCCAGCTTGGTGAGGACATCATGAATGGGATAGTCGAACCACGAATCGCCCACAGCAAGCAAATAGCCCGCGGTCTGCAAACTGCTTGCGGCCCCGAACGGAGCGCGTTCAACCGTCACAGCGGCCACGCCACGGCCACGCCGGGTCGGCTTCATCTGACCCGCCACCCGCACAGCATACGCCCGCAGTGCGGCGGCACGCTTGGTACGAGAAGCCCGCCGGCGCGCAAGGATCTCGTTGGCCTGTACCTCCGCGCCCTCATGAACGGAAGAGCCTTTCGTAGCTTTACTCTTCTTAGCGGACGAGGCTTTCTTTGCGGACCGTGCCATAGAAATTCTCTAGTTGAAGTCAGGGATTCCGAACAGCGATACCGGCCAGTGCTTTTCCCCTACAAGATGGTGTGAAGCTACGGCGGAGCCATCGGTTTGTCAAGAATGAATAAGCGTGGTCGCCGCAATATCTTCTGCGCGTTACTTATAAAATTCGTTGACTTCTCAGAGGAAATGAATCACCATTCGTTGTGTTCCGGCTAATACAACATTGCTTGAAGATAGGCATTTCGCGTGCCCTACTATCCCACCCGCAAGTTGACCATCCTCGCCTTGGATCCCAGTGTCCGGGTAGATGGAAAGCTGTTTCGAACACAGGTTGAAATTCCCAACGAAGTTCTGGATCGCGGACCGCGTGGCTACCGCGTCCATGTGATCGACTACGACTCCACGCGCGATGCTCTCTATCCGTCCGGTCGCATAAGGGTATCCATGAACTGCGACGATCGCATACCCAAAGACCCTTGGGAAAACACTTCCGACGCAGACCTGCTCAAGAGCCTCGACTTCCACGCCTGGATGACCTACGCGGTCATCATGAAGACGCTCGCGCGCTTTGAATTTGCGCTGGGCCGCCGAGCATCATGGAGCTTTGGCGGGCACCAGATACAAGTTTCGCCACATGCGTTTTCAGACGCCAATGCCTTCTACTCCGACCAAGCTCAGGGTCTCTTCTTTGGCTACTTCCCTAGCTTTGACGGCCGCCGCACCATCTTCACCTGTCTCTCGCACGAGATTATTGCGCACGAAACCACGCACGCACTCCTTGACGGCCTGCGCGAACGCTACATGGACCCCTCGTCTCCGCAGCAGGCCGGCTTCCATGAGGCCTTCGCGGACATCGTCGCGCTGTTGTCGGTCTTCTCCGCGCAATCTGTTGTTGCGCGCCTTGTTGACGCCGGCATGCCCAACATCGACACGATGGGTATTGACCGCATGAACCTGACACCGGAGAAACTGCGCGCCTCAGCGCTTTTCGGCCTTGCTTCAGAGATGGGATCGGAGCTGTCCGGCATCCACGGCCAGGCTTTGCGCCGCTCCGTTGCGCTGCCGCCTAACTCGGACTATCTCGCCTCGCCGCTCTACCAGGAAGCTCACATGTGCGGCGAAGTGCTGGTCGCCGCGGTGTTGAACGCGTTTCTCGATATCTGGATTCAGCGCCTCGTCGCGGTTGGAAGCGAGTCATCCGTCGACCGCGACCGCGCCTCCGAAGAAGGCGCCGAACTCGCCGACCGCATGCTCACCATCTTCATTCGCGCCATCGACTACTGCCCACCCACCGACCTGCAGTTCTGCGACTTCGCCAGTGGCGTCCTCACAGCTGACTGGGAGCTGAACCCCAAGGACGATAAGTACCATATCCGCGAAGCGCTCCGGAAATGGTTTGCTGAATTTGGCATCAAGCCCAGTTCCAAAGGCGCGCACGGCCACGAGCCCGGCTCCTGGGAACCTCCGCCTGCCAATATTCCCTTCAGCTACGACCGTACACACTTCGAGTCGATGAAGTCGGATCCCGACGAGGTCTTCCGCTTCCTCTGGGTGAACCGAAAGGCGTTCCTGTTGAATGATCAGGCCTTGACCCGTGTACTTTCCGTCAGGCCCTGCGTTCGCACGGGAAGAGATGGGTTCACGCTGCGCGAGACCGTCGTCGAATATCATCAGCAGCTCAAGGTGTTCGCACGCGAGCTGGCTGGCCTCAACGTACAAAAGCCGGAGGACATGCCGGACACCACAGAGGTCACACTGTATGGCGGTAACGCTGTGGTCTTCGACGAGTACGGACACGTCAAATACAGCATCGGCAACAGCGTGCTTTCATCGTCCGACAAACATCAGACACGGCAGTCCGCCCGCCTGAAGTATCTCTGGGACCACGGTGATTTCAGTCCCGGCGCATCGAAGCTGCGCGCCTTCGCCAACATGCACCGTTTGCGCAGCACCGGCTGGTATCGTTCCGCCAACATCGCACGCGACGAGGAAGTGTAAGTGATGCCCATCACATCCGTCACACCTTCCTCCATCACCGTCCGCATGTACAACGTGGGCTTCGGCGATTGCTTTCTGCTAACATTCCACTCGGCTGACAGAGACCGCCATGTCATGATCGACTACGGCAGCACGGCAGCACCCCGCTCCAACCGCGCCAAGTCTGACTTTATGACCGCCATCGCGCAAGACATCGCGGTAGTGTGTAAGGGCAGCCTCGACGTCCTCGTCGCCACTCACCGCCATCGCGATCACATCAGTGGCTTTTCCACCGACGGTGCTAAAACGGGCGATCACATCGCCAAACTAAACCCCGCTCACGTCATTCAGCCGTGGACGGAGGACCCTGGCACCGCGACCGATGCAAAGACGGCAACCGTCCCGCCTGCAGACGGCTCGAAGGCGAATAAAACCGTGCACTTCGTTGCCTCTCTAAGCGATATGCACAGCATTGCCACCACCATCAACGACCGAATCGCCAGCCAAAACCTAATTGCCGGATCAGAGACGACCAGACAACTCAGCTTCCTTGGGCAGAACAACCTTCAAAATCCTTCCGCGGTAAAAAACCTCATTGCTATGGGAAAGAAAACGAAGGCCCACTTTGTCAACGCCGGGATGACATTCAACAACCTCATCCCTGGAGTCAAGATCACCGTCCTTGGACCGCCGACGCTCAAGCAGAGTGAAGCGATCCGCAAAGAGCGCTCGCAGGATCCCAACGAGTTCTGGCAGTTTCGCAGCTTCTGGGCGTCGCAGCGAATCGCTTCCACCTTCGCGGGGGGCACCAAACACGGGTCCAAGTGGTTCGCCCAACACAAGACCCTGCCCAAGGCATCACGCTCGCCCAATATGCGCTGGTTCATCGCCCAGTCGCAGAAGATGCAAGCTGGACAGGTGCTGGAGATCGTCCGGGACTTGGACAGCGTCATGAACAACACGAGCGTTATCCTGCTGTTCGAAACCGGCAACCAGAAGCTGCTCTTTCCCGGCGATGCACAGATTGAGAACTGGTCCTTCGCCCTCCAAAACAAGGGATGGCAGAACCTGTTGCGCGATGTTTCACTCTATAAAGTCGGCCACCACGGAAGCCTGAATGCCACTCCCAAGTCTCTCTGGAAGATGTTTGCGAATCGCGGAGGAGAAGCTAAACGCGGCCGGTTAGACACGCTTTGTTCCACCAAGTCAGGCAAGTTTGGCAGCTCGAAGTCGGGAACAGAAGTGCCGCGGAAACTCCTGCTGACGGAGCTTGAAGCAAACAGTAACTTTGTTTCCACGGACGGTTTGAATGCAACCGAGTCACTCGTCCACGTCACGACAGTGAAAGTCGGGCCGAACCGCACGATCAATAAAATCCTCGCGACCCCGAAACCACCAAAATCAACCAAAAGAAAATAAAGGAGGACCAGCAATGGATTACATAACTTGTACGCCCAAGAGATTGCCTGCTGAGAAATTGGTCGCGGCGGCAAAAACAGCTACCACAATCAACCCTTTGAATCACGCTCCGTTGGAGCGTCTTATCCGCCTGATGCCGGGCTTTGCGCCAACGCCGGAACATATCGCTGTAGTCACTTCCAAGTATTGGGGCCTGCAAGGCGTCAAGCTCACGGTCGGCTTCATGGACAATCCCGAAAAAGCTCTCAAACAGAGGCTTTTGCTGCACATGAACGCCTGGGCCAAGACGGCCAACGTGACCTTCGTAGAGACCTCCACGGATCCGCAAGTCCGCGTCGCCAGGACCGGCGGAGACAACGGCGGCTACTGGTCTTATCTGGGCACCGACATCCTACATATCCCCAAGGGTCAGCAGACCATGAACCTCGAAAACTTCACCATGCAGATGCGGGAGTCGGAGTTCCACCGCGTCGTGCGCCATGAAACGGGCCACACGCTCGGCTTCCCTCACGAGCACCTGCGCAAGGGCTTGGTCGCGAAGCTGGACGTTGCCAAGACCATCGCGTACTTCGAGCGCACCCAGGGCTGGAGCGAAGCTGAGGTCCGCGCGCAGGTCCTGAAGCCGATCAACGAGGCGACACTCCGCGGCACGGCGGACGATGCGAAGTCGATCATGTGCTACCAGCTCCCGGGTACCATCACCCTTGACGGCAAACCTATCATCGGCGGCCTCGACATCGACGCCACGGACTACAACTTTGCGGCCCTTATCTACCCGAAGCCGAAAATGTCAGGCCCGACGCCCAAAACCCCGGCAAATAAGACATCGGCCAAGAAGGCTTCAAAGAAGACGGCCAAGAAGGTAGCCAGGAGGGCAATAAAACGCTGAACCCGCCTCGGCCCGACCCTCAACGAAACAGCTATTTGGCGCGTGCTGGCCAAATGGCTTCATCTCTTCTCATCGTCGATGATGAAACACACGATTGTTGTTTTCAGAATTATTTGGTGTGCTATTTCAGAGCTATTTGGCGTAGTGTCGGCGCTCCGCTGCAACGCGAACCGGACAGAAGCCGCCACGAATAGGTCCGCAATTCACAAGCAGAATCAGCTATTTACCTTATAGTCGGAGCAACTCTCGGTTCTCGCGAAGAGACCGTTGTCCTTCCACACTGCACTTGAATCAGCAGTGTGCCAGTAAGGCGACTGGCTACACGGCTCGTGCTGAACGTGAGTTTGTTCGTCGAGGGCGTATATTCTTCGGTGACTTACCTGTGAGAAACCCAATCGGGGCTAAAAAGATCGGTGAAATGAGCTGCAGCCAGCTGATGACACTGCCTAGCTGTTCATCCATCGTCGGCCTCAGCGCCTCGTTCGTGCTTGGGTCTACGCCGTAGTTCTGCACAAAGAGAGTGACGGAAACCAGAGCAAGGCAAAGGCCAAAATATAGGAAAGTAATGCTCAGGGTTGCGGCTAGAATGCCGGCCCTTAGTGGGCCGCCGTCTCGATCTTGAGTTTGTGCGAACCAAAGACCTGAGAAGCAAGATATCGCGGGAAGCCATAAACCCGTTAATGCCTTCAGTAGGCGAAAATATGTATTTGCATCCGCCGACTGGGGATTCCGCAGCAGTGGAAGCGGAAGAACAATGAGTGCAAGGGCAAAACCCATCCAGATCCAAAAGATAAGCTGGCGAAGTTGAACGATGGTCGCGACACGTGGGGCCAAGTTATACCTCAAGAGTGTTTTTCTATCGCTTTCAAAATAGCCGACAACAGCTCGTCTTGGCCAGGGCCGGGACGAGAAATATAGTCGAAGTTGGGATTCAGACGCTTGCGTCTGCCCGCGATCAAAACCACTTCTATTCGCAGCTCCGACCCACTTGCAGTGCGATCACCGAAACTGGGATCCCACAAAGAGATTTCTTGGAAGCTCTGGTATAACCATTCGTTGTCACTATTCGCTACTGGCACAGTTTGGAGTCTCCGCTTGCCAGTGTTCTTATCGATTTGAAGTTCTTGGTTGATGCTGTAGCCCGCTTGGCGCACTGCGTTGATGACGCGATTCCAAGTTGCCGAAAAATCTATGCGCCTCGAACTTGCTCCTATCACGTCGGGCGAAACACTACCTAACGTTGCAGCTCCCAATGAATTGAGCGCCGTTTCATCTGTATTACCGATGGTGTCAATGCTCGTAAGGAGAGGCTTCTGGAACATAGTAGCTACGAGTCGCTGGAGCAGAACGGGCAAATCTCTCAATTCATTTTCTTCGCGAACTTTGGCATCAAGGGCAGTCTTTTGCGCCTCAGGTGAGTGTGTCCACTCGCTGTCAATGGGGTAACGAGTTACACGTACAACAAGCCGATCCTTGCGGATGCCGGACACCAGACTGAGACGAGTCTGAGTTCGCAACACATTCTCCACGGCTTGCTCAGCGAATGCTCGTGTCACTTCATTGTGGAGTGCCTCCTCGGTAACAGGACATTCTATTCGCAATGCGGAACACTGGTCGTGCACGGCCACACCAAGCTTCTCATCTGCCGGGTCGGGCGAGACCGATGCCGCCGCTACGCTATGACTCATGCTAAATAGGAGCAGTAAAGAGCTTGTGATTGTTCGAAAGACCATTATGGAATTAGACATCCGTTCCACCTCAGAAAGTCGGCTACGATTTGTCAAGATCGGAGAGGCACTAAGCACAGTCCACTAATTCTGAGTTTCAAAGAGGCTGAATGTCGGCTGCCTGCCAGCCCTTAGGCCCCTTAATCACATTGAACTGCACAGCCTGACCCTCTTGGAGGCTCTTGAAGCCGCTCGAGGTGATTGCGGAGTAATGTGCGAAAACGTCTTCGCCGTTTTGACGGCTGATGAAGCCAAACCCCT
>JAOAPF010000539.1 GCA_025462755.1 Edaphobacter sp. | reverse complement strand
GTTGGTGGTGCCGCGGAGAAAGGCGGCGACGAGGAGGTAGTGGACGGACTGCGTGGGGGGGAGGTCGGGGTGCAGCCAGATCTTGTCGCCGGGGAGGAGATTGGGGACCTGGGCGATAGGCAGGGTGCGGTGGTCGCGGGTGACGTGGACGTCGACCTTGGGGCCGGCGAGGTCGAAACGCGCGGGGTCGGCGTGCAGTGTGGCCGCGAGGAGGAGGAGGGCAGTGAGAGTTCCGGTGAGCCGAAAAACGCGGAGGACTATTGCCATCATTCCATTTTAGACGGTGGGGTGGCTTAGGAGGTCAGTGCCGGCTAAGTAGTTGGTTTGTGACTTCTGGTGTGGATGCGGGCGGAGGGATGATCGCTGGCAATGACGCCGTCGCGAATGGTGACGACGCGATGGGCGTACTCGGCGATATCGGGCTCGTGGGTGACGACGATGATGGTGTTGCCGTTGGCGTGGAGGTCGTCGAAGAGGGCCATGATCTCTTCGCCGGTCTTGGAGTCGAGGTTTCCAGTGGGCTCGTCGGCGAGGATGATGGAGGGGCTGTTCACCAATGCGCGGGCGATGGCGACGCGCTGGCGCTGGCCTCCTGAGAGCTCGTTGGGCTTGTGCATCATGCGGGAGCCGAGATTGACGGACTCGAGGACGGCCTTGGCGCGGGCGGCGCGCTCGGCGGCGGGTGTGCCGTTGTAGATGAGGGGCAACTCGACGTTGTGGAGCGAGGTGGCGCGGGCGAGGAGATTGAAGGTCTGGAAGACGAAGCCGATTTCCTTATTGCGAATGCGGGCGAGTTCGTCGTCGTTGAGTTCGGAGACGTCGTGGCCGTTGAGCCAGTAGCGGCCCTGAGACGGGGAGTCGAGGCAGCCGATGAGATTCATCAGCGTGGATTTTCCGGAGCCGGAGGGGCCCATGATGGCGACATACTCATTGTGGCGAATGCGGAGGTTGACGCCGCGGAGAGCGTGAACCTGCTGATCGCCCATCTCGTAGGTCTTCCAAAGATTGTCGGTGACGATCACGTCGCCTGGAGTGGGCCCGGCGGCGTTGCTTGTGCTGATCGGGGATTCGACTGCGGTTTCGATGGCCATCCGGTTCTCCGCTGATGTTGCCTGTTTCAGGATAGTACGTTTGGGCCTGGTAGATGGTTCCACGAGGGTTAATGAACCATGTTATGGCGGTGAGTCTTGTGCGACGTACTAAGACTTTTCGGTGTCGGTGACTTCGACGGTGTTGTCTACTTTGACGGCGGTTCCGCTTTTTAGGGCGCGCAGAATTCGATAGCGGCCGGTGACAATCTCGTCGCCGTCCTTGAGGCCGCCGACGACTTCGATGTCGGTTGAGCCGGTGATGCCGGTGGTGACTGGGACGAAGTGGACGCGTTGCTTTTTGCGGTCCTTCTGGAGCACATAAACGCCCTGGACGAGCTGGGGCCTGGTAGCGGCACCGGCGGGTGTGGCTGCTCCGGCTGCGGGCGGCTTGCCTCCGTTTGCGGCCAGAACTTTCTCCTGGGCGGCGTCTCGCTGTATGAGCGCCTGGATGGGGATGATGAGGACGTTGGACTTATGGGCGGTGGTGATCTTCGCCGTGGCGGAGAGGCCGGGGCGCAGATCCTCCGAGGCCTTGTCCAGCGTGACGACAACTTTGAAGTCTTTTGCCTCTTCTGTTCCGGTGGTGCTCTGGGTGGTGGAGAGACCGGTGGTGCGGAGGAGGGCCTGATCGCCGACCTCGGTCACGTGGCCTTTGAAGATCCGGCCGGGCAGTGCATCGACGGTGACGTCGGCGGGCTGGTTCAGGGAGACGTTGACGATGTCGGTCTCGTCAACCTTGACTTCGGCGGTGATGACGGACATGTCGGCGAGGGTCATGATGGTGGACCCGCCGGCGTTCTGGATGCCTACGACGACGGTTTCGCCCTCCCGCACGGGAACGTTTGTGACGAGGCCGTTGAAGGGAGCGCGGCTGACGGTCTTATCGAGGGCGTCGTAGTTTGCGCGCTGGTTGGCGACGGCCTGGTTGGTGTGGCCGCGCTGGGAGTCGGTCTGGGCGCGTGCCTGGGCGAGAGCGGCCTGACGCTGAAGGAGGGTGGCGGAGGCCATGTCGTAGGCCGCTCTTTTCGCGTCGAAGTCCTGCTTGGCGATCAGCTTGTCATTGTAGAGAGCCTGGGAGCGGGTGTAGTCGAGCTTCTTCTGCTCCAGATCAGCCTGACTTTGAGCGATGTTTGCCTCAGCGGTCTTTTCCGCGGCCTGGAAGCTCGTGATGTCAGTGTGGGCGGCGGCGATGCTGGCTTCCTGGGCCGCGACCGTCGCCTGAGGCTGAACGTTTTCGACGGTGGCGAGGGTTGCGCCAGCTTTGACGTGGTCGCCCTCTTTGACGTAGAGGTGGGTGATGCGGCCGAAGGCGGTGGCGCCGACGTTGACATAGGTCAACGGCTTGATCTGGCCGGTACCATTCACGATGGAGGTCAGGTCCTGCCGGACTGCTTTGCCGGTGGCGACTTTGGTGACATTGGCTTGACCGTGCAGGATGCTGGCCACGACAACGCCTGCGAGGACGAGGACCACCGCTACGATGACAATAATCTTTTTAGCGCTCATTGCTGCTTTCTAGGACCTCCGCCGACGGCGCGGGGGGTGTCGTTGGAAAAGTAGATACGTCTCAAAGAGACAATACGGAGACAACCGTGCTTGCGTTCCGTATTCTTTCCAGAAACTGAACTTAGCTTCTTTCGCACGGGGTTTGGAACACGGGGCCTCAAGTCGCTTACGGACGGGACTTGGAGTTCTTTTCGAATACCGATGATGATATCAGAGCGGATAGTTCGTCTACCTCTTGTAACAGGCTTATAAGCGCACTACAATACAGGTTGGTTACAGGAGTACCACCCCTACTATGACAACTTCACGGCGCTTTGTCTCCGGCACGGCTTTTCTCTTCCTGCTTCTCATGGGAGGGCGGGTTGGGACTGCGCAGGCGACGCCGGCCAGTCCGGCGCAACCCGACGGCGTGACCAAGGGCCCTGTGACCGTGGAGAAGCCGGATCCGCTGAAGCGCCCGTTGAGCGATAAAGAGAAGCGTGAACAGCAGAAGAACCTGAGACAAGAGTTGAAGGGTGTGTATAAGAAGTGGGTCGATGAGGACGTTCGGTGGATTATCACCGATCAGGAGATGCAGGCGTTCAAGAGCCTGGGCAACGACGAAGAGCGGGACCAGTTTATTGAGAACTTCTGGTTGCGGCGCAATCCGAATCCCGACTCCCCGGAAAATGAATACCGCGAAGAGCATTACGCGCGCATCGCGTATACCAACGAGCATTTCGCCGCCGGCAAGCCGGGCTGGAGAACGGACCGCGGTCACATCTACATCGCGTTCGGCAAGCCGGACAATATCGACTCGCACCCGAGTGGCGGCAGCTACGACAGGCCGATGGAAGAGGGCGGCGGCAACACCTCTACCTTCCCGTTTGAGATTTGGCACTACCGTTACATTCAGGGGATCGGCGACAACATCGATATCGAGTTTGTCGATACCTGCATGTGCGGGGATTACCACATGACGATCGACCGCTCGGAGAAGGATGCGCTGAAGCATACACCGGGCGCCGGTCAGACGCTCTATGAGCAGATGGGCATGGCCAAGCAGGCCGACCGAATGAGCGGCGGACTGGAACAGTTGGGCACCGGACCGATGTCGCAGCAGCAGCAGAGCAAGCAGTTCGATCGCCTCGATCAATTCGCCAAGCTGTCGGCTCCCCCGGTGATCAAGTTCAAGGATCTGGAGTCATTCATGGCGACCTCGAAGATTCTGACCGGGCCACCATTTTTATTTGACGTTCGCACGGATTATGTAAAGGTGACCAACGATACGATTCTGGTGCCCGTGACACTTCAGATCAGGAACAGCGACATCACGTTCACCAATAAAGACGGCGTCGCGATGGGCACGGTGAACATTCTGGGACGGGTATCGAACCTGAATCACAAGCCGATACAGACGTTTGAAGATACGGTTGCCGTGCAGGTTCCAAGTGAACTGCTTGCCCGCAAGCGGAACGATCTATCGGTGTATTGGAAGTCTTTGCCGCTTCGGCCCGGTCTTTACAAGGTCGACATTGTGATCAAGGACGTCAATAATCCGGACCATATCGGCAGATGGCAGCGCAGTTTGAATGTTCCGCGATATGACGACGATCGTCTTGCGACCTCTTCGCTGATCCTTGCGGGCTCGATGGACCGGGTTCCGTCGCGGGATATTGGAGCAGGAAATTTTGTCATTGGCGACACGCATATCGTTCCGCGCGTGCCCAGCAGCATTTCGGCTCCGGTGACCTTTCATCGGGGGCAGAATTTGAACTTCTGGATGCAGGTGTATAACCTTGGGATCGATGAAAAGAGCAAACAGAATGGCGCGACGATCGAATACCAGATTCTAGACATGGCTACGAACAAGGCCATTTTGCAGACACAGGAACTGACTTCAAAGACGAATCCAAACTCGGACCAGATAACGATTGAAAAGAGCTTGCCGCTGGCAAGTCTGACACCCGGCAAGTATCAGGTCAGCATCAAAGTAAATGATGGAGTAACGAAGCAGCAGATCGCAGAATCTGCGCCTTTCATTGTGGATTAGGCAGATGCGAACGTAAGACCGGCGACATGGTTATGCGGATTTCGATTGGATAACCAGCACCTTCGCATTCTGTAACGACGCACCCTATTTTTCCGGGTGCGCACCAACTTGGAACTGCCATCGACGCGCAGGACGGCTTTACTGTGCAACGACCCCAGGTGAAGATCGCGTTTGTCTCGTTGATGCTGCTGACCGTGGCTGTGCGCGCTGCTGCGGGTCAGGGTGGTGCGGCTGTGTCCGGGGTGGTTCGCGATGCGCAGGGTGTGGCGCAGCTGGGGGCTCTGGTTCAAGCGGTTGCAGAGAACTCCGCCGTTCTAGGCACAGCGTTTACCGACCTGCACGGACGTTATCTGATACCGCATTTAGCTCCTGGAAAATATGAGGTGAGGGCAAGCGCAGCCCTGTTTGTCCCGGCGATGCGAGACAATCTGCAACTCCGGCCGGGAGCGCAGACGATCGTCAACCTGACCCTGAATACGCTCTTCGAGTCGGCTACGTGGATTCCCGCAGAGCGCCGCAAGGCCGACGAGCCGAGTGACGACTGGAAGTGGACGATGCGGTCGGCGGCTAATCGACCCATCCTGCGGCTGGCGGAAGATGGTGACGTGATTATGGTGTCGTCGAGCGCGACGGAAGCTTCGCCCAAGCACACGGACAGGGTGCGGGCTGAGATGACGGCGGGTGACGGTGGCTTCGGCAGCAGTGGGGTGCACAACGTTTTTGTTCTGGACCGGACGCTGGATGATGGGGCGGGTCTGGTGATGCATGCGGATGTCGGCAGCCAGCCCGGGGGGACTGGCATCAGGCCATCGACCGAGTTGGCAACCGGGTTTGAGACGCGGCTTGGATTTGCGGGGGCGGGCCGGGCAGTGGTGAGTTATCAATCCCATCCGGAACTGGTGAGTTCGGGCGGTACTCCGGGATTGGATGCGATGCAGGTCGCCAGCGCGCAACAGATGCAGATCGGCGACTTCGCGGATATCGAGGCTGGAGGCACATTGTATGTGGTCCGTTCTTCGGGCTTAGCGTCCGGTTCCCGGCCGTTCCTGAAGATTACGGCGCATCCGATGAAGGCCTGGACGGTGGGATATAGGATGGCCACGTCCCAGAATCTTCAGTCGTTTGCCGGACTTGACTCGGTGCAGCCGGAGATGCCGATTGCGGTGATGTATCAGGGCCGAACGCAGACGGAGCAGGGTCATCACCAGGAGTTCACGGTGAGCCGGAAGGCTGGTCCCGGGCTGTTGCAGGTTGCGTATTATCGCGATTCTCTGGATCGTGTGGCGGTATCGGGTGGAGGCGCGCTGACGGCCGCAGATATCCAGCAGACGCTGCAGCCTGGCGCGAATGGGATCGTTGCTGATTCGACGACGGGCAACTTCCGTTTTCTCAGCGCAGGATTCAAGGCTCAGGGTATGAATGTGACGCTGACCGAGCCGTTGACTTCCACGATGTGGGTGGCTGTGGAGTATGGCACCGGCGCGGGGTTGGCTGCGAAAGATGGCGCGGTGATGAGCCTTCCCACGTTGTCGGCTAGTCTGGCACCGGAGCTGGCCCAGACTGCGACGATCGCTTTGCGGGGTCGGGTGGTACGCAGCGGAACGAGGGTTCGGGCCTCTTATCGCTGGCAGCCGACGCGACTGGTGACGGCGGTTGATCCGTATGCCTCTTTTGGCGACCAGGCGTATTTCAGCTGCCATTTGCGGCAGGCGCTGCGGCTGGGTAGCCTGCTTCCAGCCGGATTGGACGCTACTGTCGATGTGACAAATCTGATGGCGCAGGGGTATCGTCCGTTCCTTTCGGCGGACGGACGGACGCTGTTCCTGGCGCAGTCTCCGCGAACCCTGCAGGCTGGGCTGGCGTTTACCTTTTAATATTTTCTTATCGCTGATTGTTCCTGTTATCTGTGGCTGGCGTGGGCTTGTGTCCAGGTGGGCTATTCGGTTCGGAGAGCGTCTATGGGGTTTACCATGGCGGCTCGTCGCGCTGGAATGTAGGATGCGGCCAAGCCTCCGCTAACGAGCAATGCAGTGACTGCGCCCATGGTCCATGGGTCGTGGGCGGTGATGTTGTAGAGGAAGGTTCGCAGCAAGGCTGGTCATGTAGGCCAGAATGAGGCCGAGGCTCGAGCCTACGACTAACATCCAACTGGCCTGGCGCAGCACGAGCCACATCACGTCGCCGCGTTGAGCGCCCAGAGCTATGCGAAGGCCTAGTTCCTTGGTGCGGTGGGCGACTAGATGCGCCAGCAGACCGTAGATACCGGTGATGCAGACGAGCAGGGCTGAGCTGCCGAACACGATCAGGAGCCGCGCGGCAAGCTGCTGGCTGCCGTAGGAGTCTTCGACGACCTGGTCCATCGTGGTGAATGTGCTGTCGGCGAGCTCGGGGCTGGCTTGGCGCATGAGTTCGCGCAGTTCGGGGATGATGGAAGATGGGCTGCGATCGGTGCGGACGGCGAGGTCCATGCCCAGGCCCTCCGCGCCTCTATAGAAGCCAGTGCCAGGCGTGATCTGCGGGATCGCCACTTCGATCTCGGGCTGAGACTGTTTGGCAATCGAAACCTGACGCTCGTCGTCGAGTACACCGATGACAACGGCACGCTTCTCTTTGTCGAATGAGAATAGATTCTCGGCTAGAATTTTTTCCGGGGCTTCGTCACTGCCGAAGTATGCCTTGACGAAGGCTCGATTCACTACCGCTGAGGGTTGCGTGCTGGGCGTATCTCGCTCATTGAAGAATCTTCCTTTGAGCATGCGGAATCCGAAGACGCGCTGCATCTCCGGGCCGACGGCGCGAAACTGGGCGACAAGATCGCGCTTGCGGACATCGGCAGCGCTGGTTCCCGTGGTTCCGAAGGTGAACTGCATTTTGATCCCGTTTTCCAGAGGCACAACGTTCATAAGAGAGGCAGCCTGTACTCCCGGCATGTGATTGACGCGATCGATGAGCGGTTGGTAGAGCTCGGTCGTCATGTTCTGGTGTTGGCAACGATGATGTGGTCTGTGCGGAAGCCGAGCGGGACATGTCTCAAGGCGTAGATTGTTCGGAGTAAGAGCCCGCAGCCGACCAGCAGGATAAGGGACATTGCGATTTGCAGGACTACGAGCGAAGCGCGGGTTCGATACTGCACTACGCCGGCGCTGCTTTGCTGACCACCTTGTCGTAGGGCGGGTTCAATCGGCGCATTTGCAGCAACTATCGCGGGCCACACGGAACAGAGAAGCGCGCTATGGATGTAGAGTGTCTACTGCTCGCGCAGCCAAGGTCAAGCGTAACGGAAGAGTGCTTTGAAGCCGTAGTCCATATGTTGCTGGATGTGGCAGTGGAAGAGGGAGAGGCCGGGCTGATTGGCGGTGAAGTCCACGATGGCGCGGCCGAAGTAGGGGACGACTACGGTGTCTTTGATGATGCCGGCAGTCTTCTTTCCGTTGATCTCGGCCAGTTCCCATAAGTGCCGGTGCAGGTGCATGGGGTGGGCGTCGTCAGTGCGGTTGCGCATCACGAGCCGGTAACGCGTGCCCTGCTGCAACACGAACTCGCGCTCGTGAGGGTATGGCTTGCCGTTGACCAGCCAAGAGTTGAACTTGCCGTCTGCGCGAGGGATCTTCTCGAAGACCATATCGATGGTCTGCTGCGGGGCAGGTGCGTTGGAGGTTAAAGTGCCGAAGATGGTGTAGTCCCACGGCGCTTTGGGCGGGTCGATCCACTGCGGCGGGCGGTGCTGGCCGGTGTACTCGACTACGACGCCGAGGCCGGACTCGCGGACAATTTTTTCGGTCGACCCGAGAATCCAGACGCCGGGGTGGTTCATCTCAATTACGACGTCGATGCGCTCGCCTGCGCCGAGAAAGATTGAATCGAGTGTCTGCGGTGTCGGGACTGGGTTGCCATCGAGCGCAATCACTTTCATCTTGTGGCCGGGGAGCGCGATGCGGCGGTTTTCAATCGCGCTGGCGTTGAGAAAACGGATGAGCAGGCGCTGGCCTTCGCGGACGCGGATCGGCTCGCCGGAGCCGAGTGACTTGTCGTTGATCGAGTATGTCATGGAGCCGACCTCGAGACCGTTGGGGTCGGTGTTCAGAGTCGGAGGCCTTTCCAGCATCGGGCTGTTGTGAGTATCGTCGTCATCATCTTCCATCGTGGCGGTGAAGAACGGCTCCCAATCGCGCAGGGCGAGGAAGAGCTCCTGGTCGTAATGGCCGGGATCATTGCCGCCATCGACGTAGACGAAGCCGAACTGTCCAGTGTAGGAGCCTTTGTGCAGGTCGTCCATCGCCATGGCGTGGGAGTGGTACCAGCGGCTTCCGGCCGGACCGGGTGTGAGCTGAAAACGGCGTTGGCCGTGCGGTGGAACGTGGGGGGAGCCCTCCTCGCTGGTGCCGTCCAACTCGGGGGGAATGAGCATGCCGTGCCAGTGCACGAACTCCGGAGTATCGGTGTCATTGATCACGTCGACGGTGACGGGCTTTCCCTCACGCATTCGCAGGACCGGCCCCGGGGCCGTGCCGTTGTAGCCTATGGTCGAGATGATGTGCGAGCGGTCGAGCTCGACCATTACCGGGGCGATGCGGAGGGTGTAGTCTGCCTTGCCGTCAGCGAGCGCAGCAGGGTGCATCGGCATGGTTTGGGCGAGCAGCGGAAACCGCGCTGCGCCGGCCTGCGCAAGGGCCATGCCGCCGAGCTTGAGTAAATCGCGTCGTTTCATAAAAACTGCTGATTCCGAAGCGTTCGTGCGTTTCTGCATGGTCTCACGCTGAAATCCACCGGCACAAGAGCGCCGGACGCAACAACTCACGAGTCCGCTTCGTCTATTAGACAGCGCGGCTGGCATTTCTGGTACTCTCGCCGAACAACTCCTTTCCGTGGAGGTCCTGATGAAGCTCTCGCAGATCGCATTGGTTTCGGTGGCGGCCGCGACCTGCTGCGCGGGACTGCGGGCCTACCAACGAGTGGCGGACTTCGGCTTCGGGAATGACGACTCTCCTAGTAATGTAAAGGCGGAGTTTTACTGGTCGCGCCTGGCCTATAGCGCGAACATGCAGAGCTTCGGTGGGGGTTACGGCGGTCGCGGTTACTGGGGGCGTCAATCCTGGTCGCGCGACTATCCCAAGGCCGACCGTCAGTTTCTGATTGCCATGCACCGGCTGACGCGTATTGATGGCCGGCCGACCGAGCAGGTGGTGACGCTCGACTCCGACGAGATCTTCAACTATCCGTGGATCTATGCGGTGCAGGTGCAGCGATGGTCTTTTACTGATGATGAAGCAAAGCGGCTGCGCGATTACCTGCAGAAGGGCGGTTTTCTGATGGTGGACGACTTTCATGGCACGGAGGATTGGGAGAACTTCATGAATGGCATGCGCCAGGTGCTGCCGGACAGGCCGATCGAGGACTTGCAGAGCGGCGACGAGATTTTTCACACACTGTATGACATCGACGACAAGATGCAGATACCCGGAGAACAGTATGTGTGGTCAGGCCGCACTTACGAGAAGGATGGCTATCAGCCGAAATGGCGAGCCATTCGCGACGACAAGGGCCGCATCGTTGTCGCCATCTGTCACAACATGCATCTGGGCGATGCATGGGAGTGGGCCGACGATCCGAATTATCCGGAACCCTTCGCGTCGATGGCATTTCGCGTTGGGCTCGACTACATCCTCTACGGTATGACGCATTAGGGCTCGCCCGCGGCTGAGAGGCGATCGAAGTTGTAATAGGAATGCAGGATTTTCAACCAGGTCTCAGCGGGCATGTTTCAGTTTTTCTTTAGGTATCCGAGTCCGGTTTTCACCAAAGGGCGGTTCGTGCTGCTCTCGTCGTGGCCTGCGTGGCTGTTGCCAGTGCTGATTATTGTCTCGGCTGGAGGGCTGGCGCTGCTGGTTCGCTGGAGAATGAGGGAGGCTGCACCGCCAATGCGAAGCTTGCGCGCGTGGGCGGTGTGGGGGACGCAGTCGGCGTTTGTTGCATTGTTGTTGCTGCTGCTGTGGCAGCCTGCGATGACGGTAGCGGCGCTGAGTTCGCAGCAGAACATCATCGCGGTGGTTGTGGATAATTCGCGCAGCATGGCCATTGCAGATAGCGGCGGCAAGACGCGCGAGGCTGCGGCGCTCACTGCGCTGCAAGACGGTGTTCTCTCCGGGCTGCAGAAGCGTTTTCAGACCCGCATCTATAAACTGGGCAGTGGGGTCTCGAGGGTAGATGCCTTGAATGGCATTGCGCCCACGGAAAACGCTACACACATTGGCGATGGCCTGAAGCAACTCGCTACTGAGACGTCTGATCTGCCGATTGGAGCGGTCCTGCTGCTGACTGACGGCGGCCAGAATACAGCCGGAATGGGCGACTCGGGAATAGGTCTGGATGCACTGCAGGCTTTACGGAATCGGCGGCTGCCGGTGCACACGGTGGGCTTCGGCAGCCTGGAGAATGCGCATGATTTGGAGCTCGAGAATGTGAGTGTTGCGGCGAGCGCAATTGCTAATGCGCGGCTCGCTGCGACGATCAGCTTCACGCAACACGGCTACGCGGGCCAGAAGGCGATGCTCACCATTCGCGATGGAGAGAAGACGTTGGCCGGACGGGAGGTGACGCTTGGGGTGAATGGAGCGGTTCAGACCGAGTCCGTCTTCTTCTCCGCTGGGGCAGCGGGTGCGAAGAGCCTTCAGTTCGGAATTGGGCCAATTGCGGACGAAGAAAATTTGAAGAACAACGTGATGGCGCGGCCGGTACTCGTAAGCGATGCCAAGAGGCGGATTCTGTACATCGAAGGCGAACCGCGTTGGGAGTTCAAGTTTATCCGGCGTGCGGAAGAGGACGATCCTACTGTGCAGCTCGTCTCGATGCTGCGCACGAGCGAGAACAAGATTTATCGTCAGGGCATCAGCGGCCCGGGCGAGCTGGCGGGTGGCTTCCCCGTGCGGCCGGAGGATCTATTCGGTTATGCAGGCATCATCGTTGGCTCGGTCGATGCCGATTACTTCACGCCGCTGCAGCAGGAGCTGTTGCGTGAGTATGTCGATCGGCGGGGTGGCGGCGTGTTGTTTCTGGGCGGCCGGTCGTCGCTGAGCGACGGGGGTTGGGGAGCGTCGAGCATGAATGAGCTGCTGCCGACTTTTTTGCCAACGGGCCGCAATAATTTTCATCGCAACCCCACGACGGTGGAGTTGACGGCGGAGGGCAGGGACTCTCCGATCACACGGTTGTTGGATGATCCGACGAAGAACGCCGAGCGCTGGAAGAAGCTGGCCTATCTGGCCGACTATCAGGACGCCGGCTCGCCTAAACCCGGCGCGACGGAGTTGGCGCAGATGAATGTGGGGCGCCACAAACTGCCGCTGCTGATTACGCAGAGCTATGGGCATGGTCGCACGGCAATCATGGCAACGGGCGGAACGTGGCGCTGGCAGATGAGCGAAGCTGTAGGCGATCCGGCCCACAACCTCTTCTGGCAACAGCTTTTGCGTTGGCTGGTGGCCGATTCACCGGGACCGGTGACTGCGTCGATACCTGCGCGGGTGCTGATGGACGAGGGACGTGTGCAGCTCGCGGCTCAGGTGCGCGACCGGCAGTTTCAGCCGGCGGGAGAGGCGCATGTCACAGCGCATATCGTGGGGCCGGAGGGCACGAACGCGGTGGTGGACCTTGCGCCATCGCAGGATACGCCGGGCTCGTATCAGGCGGAATGGACTGCCGAGAAACCGGGCGCGTATCTGGCAGAGGTCACTGCGGAATCCGCCGGTAAGCAGCCGCAGGAGCTGGGCCGTGACGTGGTTACGTTCCAGCGTGAGGACGGCGTCGCGGAGAACTTCCACACGGAACAGAACCAGACCCTTCTGAAGCAGCTTGCCTCGCAGACTGGCGGGCGTTACTGGGAGCCATCTGAACTGAAGGATCTGCCCCAGGACATCTCCTACTCGGAGGCGGGAATCTCCGTCCGCGGCACGAAGGAACTGTGGAGCATGCCAATAGTGTTCCTGCTGTTGCTGGGACTGCCGATCGCCGAGTGGCTGCTGCGGCGGAAGTGGGGTGTGGTATGAAACGCGCCCTGATCAGAGCCAGACTGCGGATTGTGATTTTTGCGACGGTGTTTGCGTTTACGATTCACGCTCGCGCTGCGGTGTACTACGTCGTTGTGGCCGGACTCGGGGGAGAGCCGGACTATGAGCAGCGATTTACTGCGGCGGCGAAGGACCTTGATCGGGTGTTCAAGGGAGGGGACAGTACGGCGCACGTCTCTACCCTGACCGGCGCCCAGGCCACGACGGCGCAACTAAAGGACACGTTGGCTGCAGTGGCGCGGGACGCGAAGGCCGACGATGCTTTTGTGCTCGTGCTGATTGGTCATGGTTCCTTCGACGGTGCCGAGTACAAGCTCAACCTTGTTGGCCCAGATGTGACTGCGGGCGAGATCGCCGCGATGTGCGACCGGATCCCGGCGCGGCGCCAGCTTGTTGTCGATACGACCAGCGCCAGTGGAGGCGCGATACCGGCTCTTGAGCGGCAAGGGCGTGCGGTGGTCGCGGCCACAAAATCCGGTACGGAAAAGAATGCGACGGTTTTTGCGCGGTACTGGGTTGAGGCGCTGCAAGATCCTGCAGCCGACACGGACAAGAGTGATTCCATCAGCGCCATGGAAGCCTTTAGCTACGCAACGACGAAGACCGCGGCATTCTATGACTCGCAGAAGCGGCTCGCGACGGAGCATGCGGTTTTCGATGATGTGGGTCATGGCGATCCGG
This sequence comes from Edaphobacter sp., assembly GCA_025462755.1. Lineage (GTDB taxonomy): Bacteria > Acidobacteriota > Terriglobia > Terriglobales > Acidobacteriaceae > Edaphobacter. The sequence goes on along the minus strand of JAOAPF010000539.1, from coordinate 4,131 downwards.
TGCGCGCGGCCGGCAACGGTCAGGGCGCGCTGATGTTGAGTTTCACAGTGCTGCGTCTTGGCACAAGCCAACAAGCAGCGAACGATCCCGCAAAACGTGCGTTGCTTGCAAAGAAGGAGGAGCTGGAGCAGAAGATCGACACACTGAAGTATCAGAAGGCGGCGATGGATCCCGCGGATTACAAAACGCAGTTGACGGCAGCGCTGTTGGAACTGGCGAAGGTACAGGAGGGGCTGGACAAATGAGACGCATCGTTATTTCTCTTGCGCTCTTGTCGATTTACGCAGCCAGCGCCGTCGCATCTGCTGCTGTGCCTGCGGACTGCTGGTCGCTGCGCAAACATGGGCATCGGCAAGAGGCGCGCGGATGCTTCGATGGGTTAACGCGCAGTGGCGATGCGTACACTCGGGCTGAAGGTTTCTGGGGTCTTGAAGAGTGGCAGCAGGCGAACGAGCAGTTTCGTTTGGCGACGCAGCCGGCAAATAGCAAAGCTATGTACAAAGTGCGCTGGGGAATGCTGCTGCACGAGCGCTTCAACAATCCCCAGGCGGCCGATCTCTTCCGCGAGGCGCTGGCGAAGGAGCCATCGAACGGCGAAGCGTATCTGGGACTCGCGATTGTCTCCGCAGATGGCTTTGATGGCAAAGCGACGGAGTATGCGGCGAAGGCCATCGAGTTCGATCCCAAGCTGGTGGGAGCTCATGAACTGATGGCGAATCTTGCGCTTGAGAATGATGAGAGGGATGTGGCCGTAGCGGAAGCTGACAAGGCGCTCGCCCTGGACAAGGATGCGATGGATGCGATGGCGATCCATGCGGCGGTGGAGTTGATTGCCGATCGTTCTCCCGATGCGTGGTTCGCGAAGATTGCGGCGGTCAACCCCGGTTATGGAGAGGCGTATGCACGTGTCGCGCGTCAGCTTGAGATGCACTACCGCTATGAAGACGCGGTGACGTACTACCGCAGAGCGGTGAAGGCCGATCCACAGCTTTGGTCGGCTCATTCTGCGCTTGGCATCGACCTGATGCGGATGGGCAAGGAAGACGAGCCACTGGCGGAGTTGGAGTTGAGCTACAACAACGGCTATCGCGACGCGGCAACGGTGAACAGCCTGCGTCTGCTGGACAGCTACAAAAATTTTCAGACTTTTCGTGACGGCACGACGATTTTAAAGTTGAAGAAGACAGAAGCCGATCTCTTGCAGCCATACATTCAGGCGGAGTTGCACGCTATTATGGCGACCTACGATAAAAAGTATCGGATGAAGCTTCCCGCTCCGGTGCAGGTGGAGGTCTATCCGGACCACGAGGACTTTGCCGTGCGCACGATGGGAATGCCGGGGCTGGGCGCGCTGGGCGTGACCTTCGGAGAAGTCGTCGCGATGGACAGCCCCTCGGCTCGCAAGCCCGGTGACTTCAACTGGGGCGCAACGCTGTGGCATGAGATGAGTCACGTCTACATCCTGACGGCCACTAACCACCGCGTGCCGCGCTGGTTCACCGAGGGACTTGCGGTGCATGAGGAAGGCGAGCGCTCGCCGGAGTGGAGCGACCGTGTCACGCCGGAGGTTCTGATTGCCATTCGGGAGAAGAAGCTGTTGCCGTTGGCTGATCTGGACCGCGGCTTTGTCTATCCGGAGTATCCGTCGCAGGTGGTCGTCTCTTACTTTCAGGCCGGCAGTATCTGCGATTTTGTGAAGGCGAGATGGGGTGAGGAAAAGCTGCTGGAGATGGTGCATTCCTATGCGCAATCGAAGACGACCTCGCAGGTGGTGCAGCAGGATCTTGGGTTGGCGGCAGAGGAGTTTGATAAGCAGTATTTTGCATGGATCGATAAGAAGTACGGTGCGGAGGCTGCGCACTTCGATCAGTGGCGCGAAAAGCTGAAGACGCTTGTGGCCGCGATACAACAGAAACAGTACGACACGGTGCTGGCGCAGGGGCCGCCGGTGTTGGCGATGTATCCCGAATATGTGGGCGACGCGAACGTATATGAGTTGATGGCTGATGCGGACAGGGTGAAGGGGGATGCTAAAGCTGAGGCTGCGGCGCTGACGGCGTATGAACATCAAGGCGGCCAGGATCCATCGGTGCTGAAGCGTCTGGCGACGCTCGAGGAAGGCGCCGGGCGGCACGCAGAAGCGGCGGCTACCCTTGCTCGGTTGAACTACATCTATCCTGTCAAAAATGAGGAGCTGCATCAGCGGCTTGGTGACCTGTTATACGGACAGAAGCAGTACGACGGCGCTATCCGAGAGTACGTTGCTGTTGTGGCGTCAAATCCGATCGATAAAGCTGGCGCGGAGTTTCATCTGGCGCAGGCGTATCTTGCGGCCGGACAGAAGGACAAAGCCCAGGAGAGTGTGCTGGCCGCGCTCGAAGCAGCGCCTGGCTATCGGCCGGCGCAGAAGATGTTGCTGGAGTTGAACCAAAAATGAACTGACAAGGATGGGAACTCATGGCTACTTTTGCCGACTTGAATCCGGACGCAGCACAACTCCAGCAGCGCGTCGAGCGCTTTCATTCAGTGCGCGACGCCATCGTAAAGCAGGTCCGCGAGGTGATCGTGGGCCAGGACGAGGTTCTGGACCAGGTGCTGATTGCACTTTTTGTAGGGGGCCACTGCCTCATTACCGGTCTGCCTGGCACAGCGAAGACGCTGATGGTGCGTACGATCGCCGATGCATTGGATCTCGAGTTCCGGCGCATTCAGTTCACGCCGGACCTGATGCCCTCCGATATCACTGGCACCGACATTATTGAAGAGGACCTGACGACCGGCCATCGCAAATGGACCTTTGTTGAAGGGCCGATCTTCGGCAACATTCTGTTGGCCGACGAGATTAATCGCACACCGCCAAAGACGCAGGCGGCGCTGCTGGAAGCGATGCAGGAGCACTCCTGTACCGTGCGCGGGCACATCTACCGGTTGCCGGCGCCGTTCTTTGTGCTGGCGACGCAGAACCCGATCGAACTCGAAGGTACGTATCCTCTGCCTGAGGCGCAGCTGGACAGATTCCTCTTCAACGCAATGCTGGATTACCTGAGCGCCGAGGATGAGCTGAAGGTGGTTGACCTGACGACGGCTACCCGGGTTCCAAAGATTGAGGCAGTAACGTCGGCCGAGGAGCTGCTTGATTTTCAGCAACTCGTGCGAATGGTGCCGATCGCTGAATCAATCGCGCGGTACGTTGTGAGTCTTGTACGCGCGACGCGGCCCAAGAACGAGAGCGCACCCGAGTTCGTGAAGAAATATGTGAACTACGGAGGAAGTATTCGTGCGGAACAGTTCATTGTGTTAGCTGCAAAGGCTCGGGCGCTCTCGCGGCAGCGTTATCACGTGACGTACGATGACATCACGTCGGTGACGCTGCCGGTGTTGCGACATCGCATTCTGCTGAATTTTCACGCCGAGTCGGAGCGGATCGACGCGGACGAGATTCTGAACCGCCTATTGGCGTCTGTACCGCGGCCGAAGGAGAGCTGATGCAGCGCTTCCTCGATCCTGCGGTGTTGGCCGGCATCTCATCGCTGGACCTTCTGGCGAAGACGGTGGTGGACGGCTTTGTGGCCGGGCTGCATCGTTCGCCGGACTTTGGTTTCAGCCAGGAGTTCGCCGAATATCGCGCTTACGTCCCGGGGGACGATCTGCGCCATGTGGATTGGAACCTGTTCGCGCGCACCGAGCGCTGCTACCTGAAGCGGTATCGCGGCGAGACGAACAGCCAGCTCGTGGTCCTGCTGGATGCGAGCAACTCGATGCAGTATACGTCGGGTCCTCCGAAGAAGATGGACTATGCGCGGTTTATCGCGGCGTCGCTCTTCTATCTCGCGATCCGGAACCAGCGCGATGCAGCGGGGCTGATCGTTTTCGATGACGAGGTGCGGGAGTATGTGAGGCCATCCACCCGGCAGGGCCAGCTTACGCGGCTCTTCGCGGCACTGGAGCAGGCGGAGCCGCGGGCACGGACGGATTTCGGGAAACCGCTGCGGCATTTCCAGGAGCTGCTGCATCGGCGCGGCATTGCGATTGTGATCTCGGACTTCTATGAGGAACCGGAGAAGATTGTGCGCGCCATCGAGCCGCTGCGCTTCCATGGCAACGATGTCGTGCTGTTTCATATTCTCGATC
>JAOAPF010000538.1 GCA_025462755.1 Edaphobacter sp. | reverse complement strand
CCCGCGCCTGCGCCGCCTCCATGCTCAATGGCAGATTCACATACAAGCTCCGATAAACCGCCGCCGCATGCGACGTGTCGCCGGAGGTCTGGTACGCCCGTCCCAGCGCATAGCGAAAGTCCGCGTGCGAAGCCTGCGGCGAATCCGCCACCGGCAACAAAACCCGAAGCGCACCCTGGGGATCGTTCTGCAGCAGGTAAGCGTTCGCCAGCAGCACCGGCGCAGTGGCTTTGAAGATGCTCTCCGGATGCTTCTCCTCGAAGCGATCGAGCAGCGCATAAGCATCCGCTCCATGTCCTCCCTGAACCGCCGCCTGCGCCCCGAGATAATCCGCGTAATCATCCAGGGCAGTCCCGCTGGCACTTGCCCGGCGAAACGTTCCCGACGCATCCGCATACCGGTGGTCCAGCATATAAGCGTGCCCCAGCGCAAGATACGCCGCAGCCGCCCCCTCCCCCGGATGCGCCCGCGCATAGCCTTCCACGCCACTGTACGCTGACGGCGACCGCGTCACCGCCAACTGCTGCGCCATCGGCCGCAGTTGCTCCGACGCCTTGAACGCGCTGGTCAGATGGATCGTCTGCGCCGTAGGCTTCCGCGAAGCAGTGGAAGCGGCATGCCCCTTGCCGCCCGCACTCTTGCCCTTCGTCGTCTTGCTGGAGCCACCCGGCTTCGTCTTGCCCGAGCCGGCAGGCTTCGTCCCACTGCCGTCGGTCTTTCCGTAGGAGGCCGTTTTGCCTTTACTGCCCGGCTTTTTTGCCTGCTCCGTCGCCGCCGCCGAACTCTGCAGCCTCCCAGCAACCGCACCCTGGGCACAGACCGCCATCATCTCGGCCAGCAAGGCAACCGCCACCGCACCCCGAAGCCTGCGCCAGGTGCTCATCACGGTCTTATCGCTCTTACAACCCACATCATCCACTCTAATCGTGTTCCCGAATCCTAACAGCAGCATTCCGCTGCGAACCTTTTCTGGTTCGTTCAAACTCCACCATAACGGGGCCATTTCAATGAAGGTTTACACCCCAGCAGCTATAGGTTACTGAGGTAAGCAAAATGGTATTACTTTTCATGTAATCTGCAAACATTTGCACGTTCCTCTTGTGAATTTTATAAAGGCGATCGAAATGCAGGAGAACCGCGCGTCTCTGTTTGGTTCCCCGATTGCAGCTATCCAAGGCACAGTCCTACCAGATCCTCCCCATGGAGCCCCACGATGCGTCTTACTCCCCTTGTCCTTGCCTCTATTCTTGCCGCAGGCACTACTCCTTTACTCGCCGACAACATTCCGAATCCGAACCCTGGCCAGCTCGCCCCGGCTCACAGCTTTACCGCCACCACCACCGGGGTCGTCACCGGCTACTTCGCCGGCTCCGAAGCGGGCGGTAACGATATGATTGAGCTTTGGGACACCACCCAGAACACGTTTAGCGGCTTTTTGATTCCCAACCATAGCTCGACGGTAGGGGTGCCCACCGATTTCCTTTCCGTCAATGCTGGTGACAACCTCGTCTTCATCATCTCCAACGACAGCCAAGGAGTGCTCAATTCCTCCGTCGACAATGGAGGTGTCCCGACAGCCTTCAGCAGCGACGGATACAACCACGCCTATTCCACTCCCTACACCGGTGGGCTCGCCGGACTCCCGATCGGCCTCACCGGCACCTTCGTCGGCATGGAGGATCTCTCCGTCACCGGTCTGAACCCTCTCACCGGCTCTGACCTCGACTATAACGACGACACCTTCGTCTTCACGAACATTGCTCCCGCAACTGCCACGCCCGAACCCAGCACCTTCGCTCTGCTCGGAACTGGTCTTGTCGGCGTGGCCGGCGCACTTCGCCGCAGGTTTGCCCGCTAACCAGATTCGCTGGACGACAGAGAACGTGGCCTCCAGTCCGCGTTCTCTGTCGGTCCATCGCGCTCTGCCAGGTCGTTCCTCCTCGTCGCCTCTCTATCCGCCGCACCCACCTCTTTGCTCTCTGACCCAACGGCATTTACACTAGAAGAGAACGCTGATTCGCCCCGAACGCAAGTCGCGCGATTTCAGTGTGCGTTTTTCGAACCTTTTGACCATGCCTGCCATCCAATCCCCAGCAACGGAAGAAATCCACCCTGACGTAGCGCTTGTAGCACGCGCTAAAAATGGGGATACGGCAGCCTTTGAGCAGCTGGTCAGGCAGTACGAGCGCCAGATCTTCCGTGTAGCGCAGCATATTACCCAAAACCGTGAAGACGCCGAAGACATCACGCAGGACGCATTCCTCAAGGCTTACGAGAAGCTGGAGCAGTTCCAGGGAAACTCCAAGTTCTCAACCTGGCTTGTCCGCATCGCCGTCAATGAGAGCCTCATGCGCCTCCGCAAGCGCAAGACCAGCAAAACCGTCTCCATGGACGAAGACGTTCAGACCGAAGAAGGCTCCATCCCTCGCGACTTCGCCGAGTGGCGCCCCAATCCTGAGCAGGAATACAACCAGTCCGAGCTCGCCGATATTCTTCGCAAAACCATTCAGGGGCTCCCTCCTGGTTTTCGCAGTGTCTTTACCCTGCGCGACGTCGAAAACCTATCCACGGAAGAGACTGCGGAGGCACTCGGCTTGAGCGTCCCCGCCGTAAAATCAAGATTGCTGCGCGCCCGCCTTCAACTGCGCGAACGTCTCAGCCGTTACTTCCGCAAGAAGCAGGAGGGCCAGCCTGCATGAACTGCACCGACCTTTTAAGCCACCTTTCCGACTACTTCGACGAAAAGCTGAGTCCCAGGCTGCTCGAAGAGATCCGCACCCACACCGCCGGATGCCAGCACTGCCGCGTCGTCCTGAACACCACCGAGCAGACCATCCAGGTTTACAAGGGCAAAGAGATCTACGAGGTCTCCGACGAGCTGCGCGAACGCCTCCACACCGCCATCATGACGAAATGTTTCGCCAAGCGATAGCCCCTCGCGAAATCTCAGAGATTGTCATTCCACAAATAATTGTCATTCTGAGCGGAGCGATGAACCCCCGCATTTTGCCCGGCCGAAATCAATCTTTGCCCCAGAGATGAGCTTCCGCAGTCAGATCCGCCCCGCGCCCGCAGCGCCCCAATCTCCTCATCCGTAAACACCCTCGACCGGATCAGAAATCGCAAAAGCGATAGCACCCAACAAGGTCCTTGAGAAGCTTCTGTTGTTGCTTTTGGGATTAGCGCAGCCTCTGTTGTTGCTTTTGGGAATAGCGCAGGGCTTCAGCCCTGCGAGAAAGCGGCTCACAACCCACAGGCTTTAGCCCCGGATCTTCTCTTCACTCTCCGAACAGCTTACCCCCATCAGATCCGCCCCGCCGCCCGTAGCGCCCCAATCTCCTCATCCGTGAACACCCTCGACCGGATCAGAAACCGCACACCCTCGCCATTCTCCAGCGAAAACATCCCCCCACGCCCCGGCACCACATCCAGAATCAGCTGCGTATGCTTCCAGTACTCAAACTGGCTCTTGCTCATATAAAACGGAGTCTCCCCCAGCGTAGCCATCAACACATCGCTATCGCCAACTAGAAACTCCCCCCGCGGGTAACACATAGGAGAGCTGCCGTCACAACAGCCTCCCGACTGATGAAACATCAGCTCCCCATACTTCTCCGCGAGCCTCCTCATCAACTCCTCAGCAGCAGCCGTCGTAATCACCTGTTCCGGCACAACCACCATCGCAACTCTCTTCAATAAAAATAAAGCCTTCGCCGTCCCATTTGTTGTCGTTGCGGTTGCCCTTGCTGTTGCCCCGTTGTTGTCATCCCGGAGGGATGTGTTTGCGCATTTGCCTTGCTCTTGCCGTTGTCGTTGCATTTGCCGCTGCCCTTGCTCCTGGTCGTCGCTGTTGCCCTTCTTGTTATCATCCTCGAAGCGGATCTGCTGTTGCATTTGCCCTTGCCGCTGCTTTTGTCGTTGCCCTTCCTTTGGGATTAAGCGCAGAGCTCTAGCGACCAATCGCACTCCCCTCTAGGGGGCTTTAGCCCCGGGGCCTTCACTCCCAGGGCCACAAACGCCCGACTCTAGAAAAATCCAAGCGCACTAGGACTATAACTAACCAGCTGATTCTTAGTCTGCTGATAATGATCCAGCATCATTTTGTGATTCTCGCGCCCAACACCCGACTGCTTATACCCGCCAAAAGCCGCATGCGCCGGATACAGGTGATAGCAGTTCGTCCAAACACGCCCAGCCTGGATCGCCCGCCCGAAGTGATACGCACGATTGAAATCCCGCGTCCACAATCCAGCGCCCAACCCATACAGCGTGTCGTTCGCCAGCTCCAGCGCCTCCTCCTCATCATGGAACGTCGTCACCGAAACCACCGGCCCGAAGATCTCCTCCTGGAAGATGCGCATCTTGTTGTGACCCTTGAAGACCGTAGGCTCAATATAAAATCCCTCCGCCAGCTCGCCGGGCTGCGCCGAGCGCTGACCGCCAACCAGCACCTCAGCCCCCTCCTGCTTGCCGATATCAAAATAAGAAAGAATCTTCTCCATCTGCTCGGTCGAGGCCTGCGCGCCAATCATCGTGGTCTTGTCCAATGGATTGCCCTGCTTGATCGCCTTCACGCGCTTCAGGGCACGCTCCATGAACTGGTCATATAGCGTGTCCTGAATCAATGCGCGTGACGGGCAAGTACATACCTCGCCCTGGTTCAAAGCAAACATCGTGAAGCCTTCCAGAGCCTTGTCGAAGAACGCGTCATCCGCGCTCGCCACATCCTGAAAAAAGATGTTCGGCGACTTGCCGCCCAGCTCCAGCGTCACCGGAATCAGGTTCTGCGAGGCGTACTGCATGATCAACCGCCCCGTAGTCGTCTCCCCCGTAAACGCAATCTTGTTCACCCGCGGACTCGACGCCAGCGGCTTCCCTGCCTCCAGCCCAAACCCATTCACAATATTCACCACACCCGGCGGCAGAATATCCTGTATCAGCTCCATCAGCACCAGGATCGACAGCGGCGTCTGCTCCGCCGGCTTCAACACCACGCAGTTCCCTGCCGCCAGCGCCGGCGCCAACTTCCACGTCGCCATCAAAATCGGAAAATTCCACGGAATAATCAGGCCAATCACGCCCAGCGGCTCATGATAGTGATACGCAATCGTGTTCGCATCGATCTCCGAGATCGAACCCTCCTGCGCCCGAATCACGCCCGCAAAATAACGGAAGTGGTCGATCGCCAGCGGCATATCCGCCGCCATCGTCTCGCGAATCGGCTTGCCGTTGTCCCACGTCTCCACCGTCGCCAGCATCTCGAGATTGTCCTCAATCCGCTGCGCAATCTTCTCCAGCATCCTTCCACGCTCAGCCGCCGAGGTCTTCCCCCACATCTTCTTCGCCGCATGCGCCGCATCGAGCGCCCGATCAACATCCGCAGCATTCGACCGCGCAATGTCGCACAACACCTGCCCCGTCACAGGCGTCACGTTCTCAAAGTATTGTCCCGACAGCGGAGCCACCCACTCACCGCCAATAAAGTTGTCATACCGCTTCTTCAGATTTACGGGGAATCCGTAGCTTCCAGGTTGAATCGCCGACATCGTCGCCATTTTTCCGCTCCTTCAAAATCGATACTCCCAGCGCTGGAGATTGTAGTCCTCCCACGCGAAATCTGTCACAGATCGCGGCTTCGGCAGGGGCGAGCCTTCCTGCAACACCCACTCTTAAGAATGATTTAAGCCTCAAACCTTATTATCAAGTCATGTCCCTGCGGCGTCTGCTGGCTTTTCTCATTGCGTCCGTAGCCTCCTTGGCCTACGCGCAGAACTCACTTTCCGTGCGCGGTTCTGTCGTGGACCCCACCGGCGCCACGGTTCCGGGCGCAACCGTGCGGCTCGAATCCTCGAACGGCGATCTCGTCTCTCAAGCGACCGTCGACTCCGTCGGGAATTTCCTTCTCACCAACCTCTCCGCCGGCACATTCTCCCTCGCGGTCCCAGCCTTCTCCGGCTTCGCCGCCCACACCCAAACACTCCGGCTCACCACCGGCGTCACCACAGTAAAGATCACTCTCGACCCCGAGTCCATCAACCAGCAGGTCAACGTCGGAGCCGAACAATCCCTCTCCACCGACTCCTCCGCCAATCGCGACACCGTCACCGTCACCGGCAGCGAAATGAAAAAGCTCCCCGTCTTCGACCAGGACTTCGTCGCCACCCTGACCCCCTTCCTCGACGCCGCCTCCGGCTCCTCCGGCCCGGTCACCCTCATCGTCGATGGCGTCGAGATGAAGAGCACAGGCGTGTCCGCCTCCGCCATTCAGGAAGTCCGCATTAATAACGACCCCTACTCCGCCGAATTTAATCGCCCCGGCCGCGGCCGCATCGAAATCATCACCAAACCCGGCTCCCCCAACTTCCACGGCGAAGTCAACTTCATCTTCCGCGACGCCATCTTCAACGCGAAAAATTACTTCTCGCCGGTTCGCCCGCCCGAAGCTCGGCGCATCTACGAAGGCCATCTCTCCGGCCCCATCGGTCACGGCGGCCACACCAGTTTCATCACCTCCGCATCGCACCGCGAGCAGGACACCGCCGCCGTAGTCAACGCAATCGGCCCCAACGGCCCCATCATCGAAAACGTCCTCACCCCGAACCGCAACTCGCAATACTCCCTGCGCGTCACCCACGACTTCTCCCCCAATCACCGCCTCTCCCTCGGCTACAACTTCGAGAACAGCAGCAGCACAAACGCAGGCGTAGGCGGCATCACCCTCGCCGAAGCCGGTTACAACCTGAGCTCTCGCGAAGACGATGCCATCTTGAACGACCGCATCATCATCACCCCGACCCTCATCAACCAGCTCCAAATCACCTTGGAGAAGGACGAAGACGTCACCCAGAGCGTTACCAACGCGCAATCCATCCAGGTAAGCGGCTCGTTCATCGGAGGTGGCGCGCAGGCTGACGTAGCCCGCACCGAGAACACAATCCACATCAACGAAATCGTCACCTGGAGTCACGGCAAGCATTACATTCGCGCCGGCGTGCAACTCCCCCAGTTCAGCCGCCGTGCCGTCGACGACCGCAGCAACCGTCTCGGCACCTACAAGTTCTCCTCCCTGACCACCTACGCCGGCAACACGCCATACGTCTTCACCGCGCAACAGGGCCCCGGCCGCGGTCTCTATTGGATCAACGAATTCGGCTCGTTCATTCAGGACCAGATCAAACTAAGTCCAAAACTCCAGCTCGCCTTAGGCCTCCGTTACGACTGGCAGACCTTCCTGCCCGACAACAACAACCTCGGCCCGCGCATCTCTCTCGCGTACTCTCCTGGTGGCAACGGCAAAACCATCGTCCGCGTAGGCACCGGCGTCTTCTACGACCGTACAGGCGGCGATTTCCCAGCCATCGTCAAGCTCCACAACGGCGTCGCCCTCTACTCCGTGCAGATTCAAAACCCTGTCTTTCCTCTCCCTCCAGGCACGAACTTCAGCAGCTATCCGACCAACCTCGCCCAGTTCGATCCGCACGTCCGCGCTCCCTACGCATTCCAATACAGCTTCGGCGTCGAGCGCCAGATCCACAAAACACTCACGCTCACCGCCGCCTATCGCGGTCAGGTCCAAATCAAAAGTTTCCGCTCCCGCGACGCCAACGCGCCGATCCTCCCGCCGAACCCCGGCCTCACCGCCAACTACCCGCGCCCCAACCTCAATCTCGGCCAGATCCAGCAGATCGAGTCCGGAGGCCGCACTCTCCTCAACGCACTCGACCTGTCCTTTCGCGGTCAGGCCGGCCGCTGGTTCACAGGACAGGGCCAGTACACGCTATCAAGCTTCCAGGGCAACACGGCCGGCATCAACGTCTTTCCCCAGAACCAGTACCAGCCAAACGACGAGTGGGGCCGCGCCAATCAGGATCGCCTTCAGCGCTTCAATCTGCTTGGCAACATCAACCCCGATCACTGGCTCTCTCTTGGCGTCGGCGCCACGCTCTACTCCGCTCCTCCCTACAACGAAGTCACCGGCAACGACTACTATCACACCGGCCTGGGCAACGCCCGTCCCACAGGCGTTAGCCGCAACACCCTTCAAGGCGGCGGAGTAGCCTCGATCGACCTCCTCTACAACCACGACTTCCGCCTCACCAAAGAAAAAGGGGACAAGGCCAAGATCCTCTCCGCTGGCGTCTCCGCCTTCAACGTCCTCAACCACCCCAACTTCACCAGCTACATCGGAACCCTCAGCTCATCCCGCTTCGGCCAACCCACCGCGGCACTAGCCGGCCGCCAACTCCAGTTCTCCATGGGCTTCCAGTTTTAGCCGGCTTCGCTTTGCCTTTCTTGTTGTCATCCGGAAGGGATCTGCTGTTGCCTCCGCTTTGCCTTTGCTGTTGCCGTCCTCCTCTCCAAATCCAAACACCTTGTCATCCTGAATGAAGCGCTCAAAGCACTTTCTGATCCGCGCAGTCGAAGCACCCGCGGTCGCCCTTTGCCGCAAAAGCCCCGTCACCCTGCTGCTGGAACGCATCCTGCAAAACGAGCCAGCGCCCGCCACCAGCGAACAGATATGCCAACCGGCCACTATCTCCAACATTCACGCCGTCGCAGCTCTCGCAGCACCTGCGATCAAATCCCGCGCACCTAAGTCTTGGAGGCCACAAGCTGCGCCGGCTGCCGCACAACAACCCGAAAGTCTTCCGGCTCCTCCGCAATCGGTTCATCCCACCCGCCCGGCGGAACAATGCGCTCCTCCACCTCCTGCGGTCCCCACGTATGCGGCTCATACGGATACACCGCAGTCTCAGCCTTCAGCACCGGATCGACAATCCGCCAGGCTTCTTCCACGTAATCCTGCCGCGCAAACAGCGTCGCATCCCCGGCCATGGCGTCGGTCAGCACTCGCTCATACGCCTCCATCTCCTCCGGTCGAGGATGCCGGCTCGCAACCAACTCCACCGTCTGACGTTCGCCCGGCCCTTCCGGAGACGCGGCCGACACCCCCATCGCCGCCGTCACCTCAGGGCTTAACCGGAACCGCATATAGTTCTGCTGCACCTCGCCCTCGATCATGTTCGTCATCGGAGGCTTGCGCAATCTTCCCATCACCTCCATGCAAGTCACGGGCAAATTTTTCCCCGCCCGAATGTAAAACGGCACCCCGTCCCACCGCCACGACTTGATCTCCAATTGCAACGCCGCAAACGTCTCCACCTTCGAGTTCGGCGCAACGCCCTTCTCATTGAGGTATCCGACAAACTGCCCGCGCACCACATTCTTCGGATCGATCGCAGGGATGGCCTTCAACACCTTCACCTTCTCGTCCCGCATCGACTCGCTGTCATGCCGCGCCGGACACTCCATCGCCAGATTACTCATCACCTGGAAGATGTGGTTCTGGATCACGTCGCGGATCGCGCCGGTCTGGTCGTAAAAGGCCCCGCGCCCCTGCACGCCGAAGTCTTCCGCCATCGTGATCTGCACACTCTCGATGTGATCGCGGTTCCACAGCGGCTCCAGAAACGAGTTCGAAAAACGAAACGACACCATGTTATGAACCGGGCCCTTCGCCAGGTAGTGATCGATCCGAAAGATCGAAGACTCAGGAAACGACGAAAGCAGAATCCGGTTCAGTTCCTGCGCCGAAGCCAGATCGTGACCAAACGGCTTCTCGACGATAATCCGCGCGCCCTTCGCGCAACCGGTTTGCACCAGCTGCTCCACCACCGTCTCGAACAGCGAAGGCGGAATCGCCAGATAATGCGCCGGTCTCTCCGCCGAACCCAGAGCCTGCCGCACCGCAACAAACGTAGCCGGATCGGAGTAGTCGCCATCCACATAACGCAGCAACAAACTCAGCTTCTCCCACGCCGCCGGATCAAGGCCGCCATGCTTTTCCAGACTGTCCTTCGCCCGGGCCTTCAACTGATCGAGGCCCCACCCAGCCTTCGCCACCCCAATCACCGGAACATTGAGGGTGCCGCGCTTGACCATAGCCTGCAGCGCCGGAAAAATTTTCTTATACGCAAGATCGCCAGTCGCGCCAAAGAACACCAGCGCATCGGAATGTTGTTGACTCACAAATTTCTCCTTCTCGCTGCAGTCTATTTCGCCTTCGCCACCGGCTTCTCAAGATGACCGCCAAACTCGTAACGCATCGCAGACAAAAGCTTATTCGAGAAGTCAGCCTCACCCCGCGAACTGAACCGCTCATAAAGCGCCTCGGTCAGCACGGGAGTAGGAACGCCCTCATCGATCCCGGCCTTGATCGTCCAGCGCCCTTCCCCCGAATCCGAAACCCTACCGCTGAACTTCGACATCTCCGGATCCTCCAGCAGCGCAGCCGCCGTAAGGTCCAGCAGCCAGGAAGCAATGACGCTGCCACGCCGCCAGACCTCAGTCACATCCGGCAGGTTGAAGTCGTACTGATAATGTTCCGGATCGCGCAGCGGCGTAGTCTCAGCATCGATCTCAGCCGTATGCTTGCCGATGTTCGCACCCTTCAGCACGCCAAGCCCCTCTGCATAAGCCGCCATCATCCCGTACTCAATCCCGTTATGCACCATCTTGACGAAGTGCCCGCCGCCGTTCCCGCCACAGTGCAGATACCCCAGCTCAGCAGTCCCCCCCACCTTCTCACGCCCCGGCGTCCGCGCAATATCCCCCATCCCCGGAGCGATAGTCCTGAAGATGGGATCAAGATACTCCACCGCCGCAGCCGGCCCGCCAATCATCATGCAGTACCCCCGCTCCAACCCCCACACCCCCCCACTAGTCCCCACATCAACATAATTAATTCCCTTTTCCGCAAGCTCCTTAGCGCGGCGAATATCGTCGATGTAATACGAGTTCCCGCCATCGATCAGGATGTCGCCGGCTTCAAGATGCGGAGCAATCTCCTGAATCGTCCTCTCCACAACTCCCGCCGGAATCATCAACCAGATCGCACGTGGCTTGGCCAGCTTACTCACGAAGTCCTGCAACGAAGCGGACCCGGCAATCCCCTTCTCCTTCGCCATGCCCGCAACCACCGTCGGCGACACATCGAACACGACGCACTCGTGGCCATGCGCCACCAGCCGCCGAACCATGTTCGCCCCCATCCTGCCCAGACCTACCATTCCAAGTTGCATACTCGCTCCCTTTTATTCGCTGGCTTCTTGACATTGAAAACATCGGGGATCATCTCGTGATGCAGCACCGGACCTTACTTATTCTTTCGGTATCTCCGGATCAGACTCGTCGTCGAAGAGTCGTGTGTCAGCGGAGGTTCTGTCGCGCTCTCCAACTCGCCAATGATCCGCTGCGCCAGCACCTTGCCCAGCTCAACGCCCCACTGATCGAACGAGTCGATGCTCCAGATCGTACCCTGCGTAAACACCATATGCTCGTACAGCGCAACCAGCTTGCCCAGAACCTCAGGCGTGAGCTTCTCGGCAAGGATCGTATTCGAGGGTCGATTGCCCTCGAACACCCGATGCGGAACCAGCCAATCCGGCGTACCCTCCGCCTTTACCTCCTCCGCCGTCTTGCCAAACGCCAGCGCCTCTGCCTGTGCGAAGACATTCGCCATCAACACGTCGTGATGTCTCCCGAGCGGATTAAGCGTCTTGTAGAACCCGATGAAATCACATGGAATCAACCGCGTTCCCTGATGGATCAGTTGATAGAAGGAGTGCTGCCCATTCGTCCCCGGCTCACCCCAGTAAACCGGCCCCGTATCAGCAGCGACACGCGTTCCATCCAGCGTAACGTGCTTGCCGTTGCTCTCCATCGTCAATTGCTGCAGATATGCCGGAAAGCGCTTCAGGTATTGCTCGTACGGCAGCACGGCCACGGTCTGCGCATCGAAGAAGTCGGTATACCAGACTGTCAACAGCCCCATCAGCACCGGCAGATTGCTCGCAAAGGGAGCGGTGCGAAAGTGTTCATCCATCTGGTGAAACCCATTCAGCATCGCGCGAAAGTTATCCGGCCCGATCGCCACCATCGTCGACAGACCGATCGCCGAATCCATCGAATAGCGTCCACCAACCCAGTCCCAGAACTCAAACATATTCGCTGTATCGATTCCAAACTTCGCAACCTCTTTAGCATTGGTCGAGATTGCCACGAAGTGCTTCGCAACAGCCTTTTCATCACCACCGAATGCAGCAAGCGACCAGTCGCGCGCCGAGTGCGCATTCGTCATCGTCTCCAGCGTCGTGAAGGTCTTGGACGCTACCAGAAAGAGCGTCTCCTCCGGATTCAAATCTCGTACCGCCTCCGCGAAGTCGGTTCCATCAACATTCGACACAAAGCGAAACGTGATATCGCGCTGGCTGTAGTATTTCAGCGCCTCATACGCCATCACCGGCCCAAGATCAGACCCACCAATCCCAATATTGATGACGTTACGAATTCTCTTGCCCGTGTGCCCCTTCCACGCACCGCTGCGAACACGCTCGGCGAACGCTGCCATCTTGTCCAGCACAGCATGGACCGCTGGGACAACATCCTCACCATCAACAACGATCGACTCGCTCTTCGGCGCTCGCAACGCAACGTGAAGGACAGCACGGTTCTCCGTGATATTGATCTTTTCTCCACGGAACATCGCATCGATCCGCTCCCTCAGCCCCGACTCCTCGGCCAACTGAATCAGAAGCTTCAACGTCTCGTCCGTAATCCGGTTCTTCGAATAGTCGAGAGAGATCCCATCCGTCTCAACCGTGAATCGCTCGCCGCGCTGAGGATCTTCCGCAAACAATTTTCGGAGTTGAACTTCGCGGACCTGCAAATAGTGCGCTCCAAGCGCCTTCCACGCCGGACGCTCATTGAGAGGTATCACCTTCGTCATCTGCTTACTCCTTCTTCATCTTGTGCAGCCGAATCAGACTACTATTCCTTCCATTGCAGCGAATGTCATTCGATTGAAAAACGTCAGACGGCCAGCTTCGCACTTTCTTCAAAGCTCCGCCTGCCGAATCGAATCCAAGATGAATTCACTACAAATTCATGACCGGAACGTCAGCTTCTTATTCGCACCGCCATTAGATGCCCAGTTCAGTGCGAATGGCGGCAGCGATTATATCGGCATGATGTCGCATTAATGGCTCCGACTCCGCCTCGATCATGACTCGCGCCAGTGCTTCCGTGCCGGAGTAGCGGATGACGACCCGGCCCGAGTCAGCAAGGTCACTCTCAGCGGCGCGAATAGCAGCAGCCACAGTCGGAATACCTTCGAGCGGCTTCTTCTCGCGAACCTTCACATTGACGATGACCTGCGGAAAAACCTTGAGGTCGGCGACAAGTTCCGCCAAAGACCTGCCACTGCGGTGAACAATATCAAGCAGCAATAGCGCGGTAAGAAGCCCATCGCCTGTCGTGCTCCGCCCCGTGAAGATGATATGGCCGGATTGTTCGCCGCCTAGCGCAGCCCCGGTAGCGATCATCTGTTCAAGGACGTACTTATCTCCAACGGCCGCGCGAAGCATCTGGATACCGCTACGTTTCAGCGCCGCTTCGAGCCCCATGTTCGACATCGTCGTAGCAACAACGGTTGAGTTGGTGAGAAGACCTCGGGCCTGCAGGTCACGACCCGCCAGCAGCAGAACGGCGTCGCCGTTAACCACACATCCATTTTCGTCGGCGAATAGAGCGCGGTCCGCATCGCCGTCGAAGGTAATGCCCATGGAGCCATGGTGATGTTTCACCTGGGCGGCGACGACCTCCGGGTGTAGCGCGCCGCAAGCCTCATTGATATTCCTGCCGTTGGGACTGGCATGAGTGATCACGACCTCGCCACCCAAATCCATGAAGAGCTGTGGAGCGACAGAAGACGCAGCTCCATTCGCACAGTCGATGACGACGCGGCGTCCGTCGAGCGACAGCCCCGGAACCGCGGCAAGCAGAAAGCGAACATACTCGGCACGGTCGGCCTCGTTGACCTCCGGCGGGAAAGTCTGCTGCGGAGTCGTCGTCAACCCGGCGAGCTGGCGGAATATCTCGTCTTCAATGGCGAGTTCCACGGCATCCGGGAGTTTGTAACCATCCGGACCGAATAACTTGATACCGTTATCCTGCCAGGGATTGTGCGAGGCCGAAATAACAACGCCGGCGTTGAAACGATGCGTATGCGTCAGAAACGCGACAGCCGGCGTGGTGATGACACCGGCGCTCTCTACCGAAGCTCTCCCGGCGGTAAGGCCCGCTGTGAGAGTAGCGGCAATCCAGTCGCTCGACTCCCGCGTGTCCATTCCGAGCAGAATGCGGGGAGATGGTGTCGTGGCGGCCAGCGTGTGTGCGAGCGCCAGCCCAATCGCATAGACGGTGGATGCATCGAGAGGCGGCTGGCCGGCGACGGCGCGAATGCCATCGGTTCCGAAAAGCTTCTTCATGAGTTGTCGGTCTCCGTTAGGTTTGCTTCGTCGATTTCTGTCTGCGTCACTTCGGCTTCAAGTGTGCCATGGGCGAAGCGTGCCCGGATCGTATGGCCCGCTGCCGTCTCCGCACTAGAACGCAACAGTTTGCCGTCGGCCGCGTAGACAAGCGCGTAACCCCGGGACAATACGGAGACAGGCGAGAGAGCCTCAAGCCTGACCGAGGCCCGATTCAGCCGCATCTGGCGCGCGTTGATCGTCTGAGTCACGATGCGGTGCAGGCGTTGTTCTGCGCTCTGCAGGCGGCGATGGATGGCGGCAACGCGAGCGGCGACGCCCTGAAGACGCAGCCGATCAATCAGAATCGCAAGCCGCCGCACCGGTATGCGCAGACGGCGATGCATCGAGGCATCGAGGCGCAGGCGCAGCTCGTCGAGGCGCTGGTCGCGGCGGTTGACAGCATCGCGCAGGCGGATCAAAACGGACTCCGCCGACAGACGTGCATAGCGCTGACGTGCACGCATCAGATGAAAGTGTCCCGAACGTTGCACACGGCCGGCGAGTGTCGTGATGCGATCTTCAACGTGCCGCTGCGCATCCGTCACCAACTCAGCTGCCGCCGATGGAGTCGGGGCACGCAGATCAGCGACAAAGTCCGAAATAGTGAAGTCGGTCTCGTGACCGATAGCAGATACGATAGGAAGTTCGGAGGCTGCGATCGCGCGGGCGAGCCCTTCGTCGTTGAAACCGGCCAGATCCTCCAACGACCCGCCGCCACGGGCAAGGATGACGAGATCCACAAGAGACGGGTTCGCGTTGAACCAGCGAATTCCTGCTGCCACAGAGCTTGGACTCGACACACCCTGCATCGTCGCGGGATAGACAAGCAGGTTGAGCCGCGCGTGTCTCCTACGCACGATGCTGACAATATCGCGAATCACAGCGCCAGTGGGCGACGTCACAATACCAATGCACTTCGGAAACGAGGGCAGCGGACGTTTCCGCCCCGCATCAAACAAGCCTTCAGCAAGCAGGCGAGCCTTCAGTTGTTCAAAGGCAAGCTGAAGCGTTCCTGCGCCGCGAGGCTCAACCGTCTCAGCGATCAGTTGCAGCTGGCCGCGGCTCTCGTAGATTGAGACCCGTCCGCGAACCAGCGCTGCGAGCCCGTCTGCGAGCCGGAAACGAAGCAGGCTGGCTTGGCGGCGAAAAATGACGACCGGCAATTGAGCCTCGCCATCCTTGAGGGTGAAGTAAATATGGCCGGAGGGGGCATGCCGGCAGTTGGAGATTTCGCCCTCCACCCATAGATCCGTGTAGTCCGTCTCGACATGCTGCCGTATGTCGCCAACCAGCGCGCGAACGCTCCACACGCGACGCTCGACGGTGACGGGCGAGTTCAGAGTCGGCTTGCGCTCGAACTTCTCGAAGGAGGGGCCGCGCAGTCCCTCGCCAACAGGAGCCTCGGCCGGCCGGCTATCGAGCACCGAAGCGACCTCACTGATTTCGGAGAAGAGTGCGGTCTGGCTCACCGAATCAGGACCCGGCGATGCAGGGGGAGGCCTCCTGGCAACGAGGAGTTTCCCCCGACGTGCGCGGAGGCTGGCGAGGGTCGGCGGCTTGTCTTCACTCCCGGACATATCGCCTGAGTCTAGCATCGTGACGCCGGATCGCAGAGTTAGCGGCGGAGCCGGCCAATCGCCCAGAGAATGACGCTCAACAACACGCTGATAAGGATGGACGTCGCCAGCGGAAAGGACACAGACCATCCCCGTCCGCGCCAGTTGAAGTCGCCAGGAAGACGGCCGAGAGGCAGATTCAGGCGGTTGAGCCCCAGAATCACAGCGCCGACAACTACCAGGAGGAGACCAAGAAAAATAAGTGTGCGGCCGAGGTCAGGCATGACTGCATCATCCTGTTTAGACGGTGGCTAGCAACGCCGCCGCTTCGCGAAGAAGCTCTGAGGGCTGACAAGGTTTGGTCAGAACACCCAGAGGGCGCGAGAGTTTACTGGCCTGCTCTCGAACGCTCTTCAGATTGGAGTAGAACCCCGTGAGCACGAGGATCCGGCACGTCGGCAACTCGCGCGTGATGTCTTCAACTAAAGACAGCCCGTCGCGAGCAGGCATAGTGACATCGCAGAGAAGCAGGTGAGGCACAAACGCGCGGGAACATTGCAATGCTTCGTCAGCGGAGTAAGCGGCCCTGGCTACAAAGCCGTTTCTTTCAAATATCAGGGTCAGGGTATCGGCAACCAGACGATCGTCATCAACGACTAAGACCCGTCGCATCGATCCCCCCTTTCCCTGGTATTCGGTTTTGTGCGATTGAAATCGAATTCAGTAGAGTCAGCTTAGGCCAGAAAAGACTTCTTGTCGAATGAAAATGTGATGTTTTCAGCAGCTGGAAGAATTGACCCGGTTGGTTCCGCAATGTTGCGCAGGCGGTGCGCAATTCCCTGCAACATAGCGGCCTTTGTCCAAAGGCGAGTGGTCATACCGTTTATCCCTTTCGATAGACGCAGTAAGCTGCCAAAGGTCGCCGCACCCTCTGGTATGGTGGACAAAAGATCGTTACTTCGAGTGAACAAGGACGTCGCATGTACGTCACCGCATTTATTGGCGGACTGTTTTGCTGCCTGGGGGTGGCTCTTGACGCCTTTCAGACCATCATTCTGCCTCGACGCCCGACCGGCCGATTTCAGCTCACCCGTATCTTCCTCCTCGCTACCTGGGTGCCGTGGGTCGTGATGGCTGAGCGCGCCGGCAACAAGAAGGTCCGCGAGCAGATCTACAGCGTGTATGGTCCGCTTTCGCTGCTCCTTCTCCTTTTACTGTGGGCGCTGTTGCTCATCTCCGGCTTCGCGCTGTTCTATTTCTCGTTGCATTCGCCTTTTGGCGACGCGCTGCTGCAGCGTACCGCCAGCGGGTGGGCGCAGTTCGGCACGGACCTGTATGTCAGCGGCACAACTTTGTTCACGCTGGGCCTCGGCGACGTTGTACCGCACAGCCGGGTGGCACGTGCGTTCATCATCTTCGAGTCTGGCGTTGGCCTTGGATTCGTCGCGCTGGTTATCGGCTATTTGCCAGTGCTGTATCAGGCGTTTTCGCGACGCGAGATCAGTGTGGCGCTGCTCGATTCGCGCGCCGGCTCGCCGCCGAACGCCGCGGAACTGCTGAGGCGTCACGCCTTTGAGGGCGGACAAGAGGCTCTAACGGCGTTGCTCGAGGAATGGGAGCGCTGGGCCGCCGAAATTCTCGAATCGCATATCTCCTACCCCATTCTCTGCTACTACCGTTCGCAGCACGACACCCAGAGCTGGCTCTCGGCGCTGGTATCGATACTGGACACCTGCGCGCTGCGGATCTCGTTGATTGAGGGCACGCCCTCACGCCAGGCGCAATTAACCTTCGTGATGGCACGGCATGCCCTTGTAGATATCGGTCAGGTCTTCGGCGTGCAGGAGCGCAAGTCCTGGCAGCAGTTCTCAGAGGTCGACCGGCTGGCTTCGAAGGACTTCTACCATCTTTGCGAGGCGCTTGGCGAAAACAAGTTGAACCTGTGCGGCGACGCTGCCGCGGCGAAACGTCTGAACACGATCCGGGCACTCTATGAGCAGCATGCCCTAGCGCTCTCCGACTACCTCAGAATGCCGCTGCCGGTCTGGGTTGCGCCTCCTAAACTGAACGATCAATGGAGCCTTCTAACCAAGCTGCGAACCGACGCGGAATCGGCCCTGAAGATACGAGGCGATAGTTCGGTCTCATTTCACGATTAGGCGTGCTCAGCCTGTAACAACCCAGCCGCATCGCACTGCCATTTTCGCTTCCGGTAAGCTACTGATGCAATTGCGCTTATCGCGCCCCTATTTTTATTTTGCAATTTTCTGCCCGGAAAATCACGTGTCAAGCCCCAAAGGACCTAACTTGTTACGATGCAACGACATCCACGGCATTTAGTTCCACCGAAACCGTTATACTGGATAATAGACAAGCAAGGACAGCCCCGGACACCCTCCGGGGCTAAATTATTGAAAACAAGTATTTTGTACACAAGTCGCTTAGCTGCAATATTTTACAAGGAGATGCTCCTTGTAAACCGCTGAATCTGAGGATCTTGTGCGCAAATTACCCTGGGCAGGGGGAGGGGGGTACCTGGCGAGAAAGAGCGCCAGCAGCAGACAAGAACCAAAAAGGTAATCGGGATAGTTCCGCCCCTTACTCGTTCCCTTCGGCAGACTGAATCGAAGGGTTCAGCACGCCAGGCCGAAAAGACCCGGCGTCCCGGAGTAAGGAGTAGTTTTAGAAAAAGATAGTGATCCCTATTGACCGGCGGGGCCCGTGGGTGCCGGGTTCAGCTTCTGCGCAGCAAGCATTCCGGCGGGGCCCTTGGGGTCCTTGTCTTTGAGCTGAGCGTAGATTTTCTTGGCGAGGTCAGGCTTGCCCTGCGACTCATAGAGCTCCGCAAGCTGAAGCTGCGCGAGACCGGCAGGCACGGTGGTGGCTGGCTTAGCGGTGAGTTCGTTGTAGAGATCGATGGCCTGGGAATCGCGGCCGGTCTGCCGGTAAAGCTGCGCGAGCGACAGCTTGGCCAGCGCGGCGAGGTCGTTGTTCCAGCCGGACGCCACCTGCTTCAGAGTGCTCTCGGCAGGGCCGTTCTGCCCCTGTTCTACATAGGTCAGCCCGGCGAAGTAGCGCGCCGTTTTGCCATCGGGGGTCACGCCGTATTTGTCGGCGACACCAAGAAAGAGGCTATTGGCGGCTTTGGCGCGCTCCGCGACGGACGGGTAGGTCTTAACACCCGGAGGCACGGGCTGGCCGGGTGCCGCGAGCGGGGTTTGGTAGGCCTGCATGGCTGTGCCGAAGGCGGCCGAAGCCTGTGATACGCGGCTGTTATAGATGAGCACGCCGAAGACGACCAATAGGATCGCCGCAAGCACGATGGAACTGGTGACGATGACCCGGCGGCGGTTTTCGCTGGCCCATTCGAGGCCGTGAGTGGTGCTGTCGACGAACTGGTCGTGCTTGAGAGCTTTTTTGGTCTGCTGATCCACTGGTTTTCTATTTTCCTTTGTTGGCTCGCCGCGGCCTTGCCGCTTTGAAGAGATTCTGGTCGCGCGTAGACACATAGCGCAGAACTTTAAGTCTACCAGTCGGGCTGCCAGGATGCGGCTTTTTGTGAGGATGCGGTTAGAAAAGAAGGGTGATCATAAGGAAGTGCCGTTGTATCTGGCGGCTAAAGAGGTTTATGGAAAAAGGAATGTTGAGAAAAGGGGGCGGATTATTGTGTTCCGGCGGCCTTGGACTTTGCCGCCTCTCCGATTACATCGGGGCCAAGCTCCACCTGTGTCCGGACCAAAGTATCCGCCACCATTCGCCCGAACAATGCCTGTCCCTTCGCATTCAGATGGGTGCGGTCGACGGCAGCTTTTCTGTTCTCGGCTCGTTGATCCGCATGTCCCGTGGCGTTGAACTCGTCCGCCTGGGCCTGGGTCATTCCCTCCAGCAGCTTCACTGACATTGCATTAAGATCGATGACGGTTACATTCTCTTCCATGCCGACCCGCTTTGCTGCGGACGAATAATCTGTCAGATCTTGCACCAGTGCGCCATTCTTGTAATTCCTTCGCGACAGCGACGTGACCACCACCGGCAC
The DNA here is from genome assembly GCA_025462755.1 of Edaphobacter sp. GTDB lineage: Bacteria > Acidobacteriota > Terriglobia > Terriglobales > Acidobacteriaceae > Edaphobacter. The sequence goes on along the minus strand of JAOAPF010000538.1, from coordinate 12,117 downwards.
TGCCCCGATCGCGCGCGCGTCGCGGATGTATCTCCGAATATTCGCGGCATAACTCGTCTCCGGATCCGTTTCGCGCGCCGGTCCTTTGCCCTTCATATCGTTGTGTCCGAACTGAATCAGGTAGTAGTCGCCATGGTCGTCGAGCGCCTTCTTCCACGCACCCTCGTCGATAAAGCTCTTTGAACTCCGCCCATTCAGCGCTTCGTTGACGCAGGTCACGTTCGGCGTCATCACGGCACAGAAACCTTTCCCCCAGCCGCCCTCGGCATTCACGGTCGAATCCCCCACCAGCACGATTTTGATCGGGCCGCCTTCGATGATCTTCATCGCCTTCACACCTTCAGGCGGCAGGGCTGCGGCCTCTGACCTCACATATCTGGCGAGTTCGGGCACAGCTTTGCCCATATCGACCGCAACGATGCGACCGAAGACGTACGACCCTTTCCAGTCCAGATGAGTCTTGTCGAAGATGGTCTTTCCGTCATCGTCTTTCTTGGTAATCGACAGCGCGTTTCCGGCTTTCTCGCCTATGCGGTCGAGATAGGCGATGCTGTCCTGGTGCAGATCGATCAACGGCACTTTCATCTCCGCCGCTACTCGTTTCATCGTCTCGGCGTGCGCAGTCAGGTCCGAGTGAATCTTTCCGTCAGCCTCAAAATACCGCCGCGTCAGGGGTGTTATCAGCACGGGCTTGATCCCCGCTGCGCGTGCCTCTTCTACGTACCTCCGCAGATTGGCCTCATACTCCGCCATAGTGGTCTGGCGCGGAAGATGATCCTTGCTCTCGAGATCGTTGTGGCCATACTGGATCAGCATGTAATCCGGTTTGGTCTGGAGGCTTCGCTCCCATAATCCCTGTTCGCGGAATGTCTTGGTGCTGGCGCCACCTTTTGCCATGTTCAAGCAGTCCACCTGCGGCGTGAGGTTTGCACAGAAACCTCGACCGTAGCCGGCGTTATTGGTTTGGGTCGAATCGCCGATCAGGTCGATCCGTATTGTTGTGCCAGGGACACGTGCCGCGGCGGTTGCCGCATCGAACGCTTTCGGTGGATCACCCTGCGCAAGGTCTTGTATTCCGCCACCCGCCGCCAGAGACAGAAACACCGCGCTGAGCCAGTTCGCCTTCGCCCATTTCATCATTCACCTGTTCCTCCGGGAAAATCTTACTTTAATTTAGCTAGAACTGGCCTGACCACTTCGCAAATCTAACAACTTCTCAGGGTTGACAGCCTCTCTGTGGAGGCGAAGACTTGGAAGGGAGAGATTTGCGCCATCTATGAAGACAGTTATGACTGAGACCGGCATCGCCGCGCCGCCGACTACGAATAAACACCTGATCCGCTGGGTGGAAAAGATGGCCGATCTTACGCAGCCGGATCGCATCCACTGGATCGACGGGTCTCAGGCGGAGTACGACTTTCTCTGCGATCAACTGATCAAGGCGGGGACGTTCACTAAGCTGAATCAAAGACTATGGCCTGGGTGCTTCCTGGCGCGCTCCGCTCCCAATGACGTTGCGCGGGTGGAAGACCGCACGTTCATCTGCTCGCTTTCGAAGGACACAGCCGGCCCGACGAATAACTGGGAGGATCCTTTTGTGATGCGGAAGAAGCTGAAGCAGCTCTTCCGGGGGGCGATGCGGGGACGCACCATGTATGTATTGCCGTACTCCATGGGGCCTATTGGCGGGCCGATGTCGCAGATCGGCGTCCAACTGACGGACTCGGCTTATGCGGTGGTGAATATGCGCATCATGGCGCGGATTGGGGCGCCAGTTTTTGCCGAGATCGATAAGGATGAAAAGCGGGTTGTGCCCTGCATGCATACCGTGGGTGCGCCGCTGGAGTCGGGCGAGCAGGATGTGCCGTGGCCCTGCAACGACGAAAAGTACATCGTGCATTTTCCGGAGACGCGCGAGATCTGGTCGTATGGAAGCGGCTATGGCGGGAATGCGCTGCTTGGTAAGAAGTGCTTTGCGCTGCGGATTGCATCCAACATTGCCCGTGACGAAGGGTGGATGGCCGAACATATGCTGATCGTCGGGGTTGAGTCTCCGGCGGATATAGAGGGGAAGACGGAGAAGACCTATGTCGCCGCGGCTTTCCCGAGCGCCTGCGGCAAGACCAACTTCGCGATGATGATTCCGCCTGCCGGGTTTGAGGGATGGAAGGTTTGGACTGTTGGCGACGACATCGCCTGGATCAAGCCCGACGAGACGGGGCAGCTTCGGGCTATCAATCCTGAGGCTGGGTTCTTCGGCGTTGCTCCAGGGACCAGTGCGAAGACCAATCCCAATGCGATGGCGACGCTGGCGAAGAACACGATCTTTACTAATGTTGCGCTGACCCCTGATGGAGGTGTGTGGTGGGAGGGTATGACCGATACAACGCCGGCTGAACTGATCGATTGGCGCGGCAATCGGTGGACGCCCGCGATCGCCAAGGAGACGGGGGCCCCGGCTGCGCATCCTAATGGCCGCTTCACTGCGCCAGCCCGACAATGCCCTACGATCGATCCCGACTGGGAGAATCCGAACGGCGTTCCTATCAGCGCGATCCTGTTTGGGGGCCGGCGGCCGACGACGCTGCCGCTTGTGTACCAGGCGTTCAACTGGTCCGCCGGGGTGTATGTTGGCGCCACGATGGGCTCGGAGACCACGGCGGCTACGACCGGCGCGGTGGGCAAGGTGCGGCGCGACCCTATGGCTATGCTGCCGTTCTGCGGCTATCACATGGGCGACTACTTCCGGCACTGGTTGAAGATGCAGCGGAACCTGTCGGCTACGCCGCGGGTGTTTCACGTCAACTGGTTCCGCAAGGGGGCTGATGGCAAGTTTCTGTGGCCCGGGTATAGCGAAAACATGCGGGTTCTGAAGTGGATTGTGGATCGCGTTCGTGGCCGCGCTATGGGCAAGGAGACGCCGATTGGCTGGACGCCGCATTTTGAAGACATCAATTGGAAGGGGCTTGATTTTCCCCGCGCCACCTTTGAGGAGCTACAGATTGTTGACCGCAATCAGTGGAAGCGGGAGGTTATGGGCCACGAGGAGCTGCTTATCCTGCTTCACGATCATCTTCCGCCCGAGATGGTGTACGAGCGCGAACTGCTTATTTGCCGGCTTTAGATTTTTGTTGCCGCGCGGAATTTTTTTCTGCGTGGTGAATTCGCGTTTTTGAAGGGGTTTTTAGGAAATTGGGTGCGCAGGACGTGGTGTTTTGCGTGGTAAATCGTGGTGGATTTGAGGTGAATTCGTGGTGGGAAGCACCGCTTAAACCGGCTGCGAAAAACATGCCACATTTTTGAACTTTATTTTGGTCTGACCTGTGGAAACTGGGTTGGTGAGCTTGGACTCGCAGTCACGAGTGTGGACGGCGATAGTGACGAGAAAAGGCCCGGCGTTTGCCGGGCCTTTTTTCGGTTGAGCGGGTGGAGGGGGTCAGAAGGAGAATCTGGCTCCTAACTCGCCGGTGAAGGAACGTGGGACGACGGTGCTGCTGGGGTTGATGAAGCCGAGCGGCTTGAGGAAGCTGGTGGCGTAATTGGAGACGTTGACGTCGTAGTTGGGGCCGTAGTTGGCTCGGTTGGTCATGTTGAACGCCTGGAAGAACAACTGGACGGCGTATCGGTCGTGGATCGTGATGGTATTGGCGATACGGGCGTCGAACTGGAAGAACGTTTGACCGTGGTAGGAGTTGTAAGCGACCTCGCGGCAGGTCCCGGCGGTAAGGCAGTTTTGGTAAAACGTGGAGGCGGTGGTGTTTCCTGAGGAGTCAGCCGCGACAGCTGCCTTGGAGGCGGCGGCAAAAGCCACATAGGCGTCCGGACCCTCCTTCGCTCCGCTGAAGATGGCGGCATGAGGGTTGCTGCGGCCGCTGCCTACTCCCCAGAGATCGCTGCTGGATTGAACGATGCTGAGAGGCCGGGCAGAGCCGATGGACATGATGGGAGAGAACTCAAAATGAAGCGGGAGAGTAATGGTGCCGGCGGCAACGAAGTGATGGCGTTCGTCGTTGGGAGCGGTTCCATGGTCGGGCTGGCGGAACTCGCCGAGGAAGGGGTTGGTGGAGGCGTTGCGGAAGGCGGCGGGATTTCCTTCGAAGGCGAGGGCCTTGGCATAGGTGTAGTTCAGCACGGTGCTGATGTGCCGGTGCAGCGACTGCCGGTAACTGACGTTGAGACCGTCGTAGTAGGAGCGGCCAATTGACTTTTCAACACCGAAGCGGCCGAGGACCGGAACGCCCGCGGCGGCAAATGCGGCTGAGAAGGGCCGGGGACTACCCTTGACGAAATATTCGGTCGGGTTGATGTTGACGGTCTTGTCTTCGTGGATGCCGCGAGCCTGGACGTACTCGACTTCCACGACGCCATAGTTCGTGACGGCGTACTGGAGGCCAAAGTTAATCTGCTGGGAGTAGGGATTGCGAAACGCGGGGTCCATAAGACGTCCGGTCGAACCGGGAGCCAGATTGAAGCCTGCTTGCGGGATGAGCGGCGCAGGATCAACGCCGTAGCGATAGTTGCTGAGCAAGATGTTGGTGCCGGGAACGACGTTTGACGGCGCGCAGGTCTTATCCGTGGGGCCCTTGCAGTTGATGCTGTAGGTGTTGGCGAAGACCTGACTGTTCGCCTGCTGGATCATAAAGAGAGGGATGTTTTCGAACGTCTGGCCGAAGTAGAGGCCGTATCCGCCGCGGAGAACAAAGCGGCCATTGCCGAATACGTCGAAGGAGAAGCCGACGCGGGGGCTGAGGTCGAGGTTGTCGTTCTTGGGAAGGCCGGTGTAGTCGCCTCCTAGGTAACCGAGGCTGGGGGTGTAGCCCACGCCTGTCGGGGGCGTTTGCGTGAGGGGGACGGTGGGGACGTTGACCTTGGAAGCGGCGACGATCTCCTGATGAGTGCGGCTGTTGGCCTGCTTGTCGATGCCGTACGTGCCGATTTCACGATCGTAGCGAAGACCGAGGTTGAGAAGGAGACGAGGGGTGGCGCGCCAGTCGTCTTCAAAGTAGAAGCCGAGCATGGTGGGAGCAAGTTCAAAGGCAGGGTTGCCCGAGGTTCCTGTAGAAGCCTGGATTGCGCCGGGGGAGGAGAAGCCGGTGGGGTAAAGCGTCTTGTTACTCAGCATTGTCGAGGCTGTCGCAAAAAAGTCGAACTCCGGTGTGGGGTTGTTCTCGAAGAAACCGCCTACCTCGGGTTCATAGACGAAATCGACGCCCATGCGCAGAGTGTGCTTGGCGAGGGAGTGGGAGAAGTCGTCGCGAAACTGGAATTTGTGCTGGCTGGATTTTTGCGGGATGTTTGTACCGAAGCTGACGCCATCGGGAAAGAGGAAGTAAGGAGTGCGGGTGTGTGAGTCGATGAGATTGTTCCAGTACTGGAAGCCGGCGGTGAAGTTGTTGACTGTCTTCGGCGTAAGGACCGACGTAAGGGTTAGGTTGGTCAGGATGAGGTCGTTGATGGTGTAGTTGCCTTCAGTGCTGTCGACCTGGCCTGTTGACTGATCGTTGTTGCTCTTGTTGTCCTGAGCGGAGTAGCTGATGTAGATTTTTTCATTCTCGTTGAAGAAGTGATCGACGCGGCCGTTGTAACGCTTCTCGTCAAATGGGGTAGCGATGGTGTGGACAGGCACGGCGCCGAGCAGGATGGCGAGGGTGAGTTCCTGAAAGGCGAGGTCCGTGACTGCGAGGCTGGACCGCTCGCGCAGCCCCTCGTAGGCAAAGAAGCCGAAGTCCTTGTCTTTGCGGATGGGGCCCCCGATTGCGCCACCGTATTGTTGCCGGCTGTAATCGGGCTTTGGCTGTCCGCCCTGCGCGGTGATGGCATTAATGGTCTGAAGTGCCTGGGTGCGGAAGAAGCCGTAGAGCGCGCCGTGAAATTGATTGGTGCCGGATTTGGTGACGATGTTGAGAGCCGCGCCCTCGCTGCGGCCGTTCTCGGCGGAGAAGCGGTTGGGACGGGGGCAGGGATCGGTGCAGGTTATATCTAATATCTGACGGGAAAGAACGTTTCGAGACGAGGCCACTTTGTCCGACGCCAGCGAGAATGAGCAACTGGGACAAGGCGGCAATGACCGCGGCCAAATTATTGTCGAGCGAAAGCTGCAATGGGGCGTCTGTCTGGATAGAAGGAGCTTATGACGTTGGTCGAGGGCTGCAGCTTGGCGTTGACTTCCATGGAAGGTGTGGGGTCGGAGATTGATCTCGCGGCTCTCGTGGAGACTTATTCGCCGCTTCTATTCCGCGTAGCTCACTCGGTTTTGCGGAGCCGCGCTGAGGCCGAGGATGTGGTGCAGGACGTGTTTGTTCGGGTTCTCGAACACCGCCGGTCGTTGACGGCAGTGCGCGACATGCGGGTGTGGCTGGTTCGGGTGGCGTGGAATCTTGCGATGGACCGCAGACGGCGGATACGGCCGGAGCAGTTTGATGAGGGCTTCGCAGAGAGCCTGGTGGCGCGAAGTTTGCCGGCGGACGAGGCGTTGAAGGAAGCGCAGCGGTTGAGGTCGGTTCTGCGCGAGTTGGAGAGATTGCCTAAGGCAGAGCGCGATGTTCTGTTGCTCTCTGTGCTTGAGGAGCTGGGGACGGCGGAGATGGCGGAGGTTGTGGGACGAAGCGAGTCGGCTGTTCGGGCATTGCTGTTCCGCGCGCGAACGCGGCTGCGGGAGCGGCTTGAAGAAGGAGAGGGCAGGTGATGAAGAATTCCGAGGAAGCGCTGGAGAAGGTGCTGGCGGGTTTGCGAGACGCCGAGGCTGCCATTGGAATGGAGCGACGGATTCTGGATGGGCTGCTGGGGCTGGAGGAGCGAGGGGCGGCGCGGCCTGGTTCGGGTTGGCGTCGGTGGTTGCCGATTTGGATGGTGGTGCCGGGGCGTCCGGTCGCTGTCGCGTCTTTGGTGTGCGGGGCTGCTTTGGCGGGTCTGTTTGCCGTTGCGTTGGCGATCCCGACGATTCGTCGACTGGGACATGGGCTGGTGCAGGCTCGGAGGAGCGTTACCCCTGTAGGGTCGCTGGCATTAGGGACTTCGGAGACGGCTGCGAAGAGCGCGCGACCTGCTTCGTCGGGGTCCGGCGTGCCCTCTCGGGCAGAAATAAAGGGGAATGGGACGGGGAAGGTGGAGGGAAAGGGGAATGTGGGGAGCCAGAAGGGCGTCTTGGGTAGTGACGCCGTCGCTCTCGAAGATATGCACGCTGCGAGCCGACCGGCTCCGCCGATGCCGCTGACCGAGCAGGAAAAATTGCTGCTGCGTCTTGTCCACAAGGATGCTCCGGTGGAGTTGGCGATGCTTGGTCCGAAGGCGCGGGCTTTGCAGGATCTAGAGGACAAGGCGGAGTTTCAGAGGTTTTTTGGGCAATCGATGAAGCAGGCTGCGCCTGAGCAGTCGGTGACGGAACAAGGAGTGCCACAACAATCGGCTAGGGAGCAGGTAGCGCCGGGGCAGTCTGATACCTCCTCGACGGAACAAGCTATGCCAGCGCAGCCGGGAACGGAGGGGGCAACTTCTGAACAGCCTTTGCTGGAACAGGCGGTGCCGGAACAGCCAACGCAACAACCATCGACGCCGGAGAAGTTCGCTCCAGATCGATCCATTACGCAACAGGCAAGGCCGAGAACAACGAGAACGACGGGAGAAAGCGAATGAAGATGAATGGCAGTGCACGAGGAAGCCGGAGTATGAAGTTTGCGTGTGGGATTTTAGGAGTGGCTCTTGCTTTGATTGGTCCAGGCGCATGGGCGCAGACGGGGGAGAGCGGGACGGCGGAAAGGGGGAGTACTGCTTCGCGGCAAGACGCGGCTGCCAATGCAAAGGCGGACTTGCGGCCCGTCCAGACTTTCTATCTGACGAACGCCACCCAGCCGAACGACGGTAATGAGATCGTGGTCGCCCTCCGCAATCTTCTGCCGCCCGACGTCAAGACCTACCTCGTCCCCAACCAGAACGCAATCATGATGCGCGCCACCCCGGAGGAGCTTGCGCTCGCGCAGAAGATCATCAGCGATCTTGACCGGGCGAAAAAAACCTATCGCCTGACCTTCACAATCTTGGAGACAGACGGCGGGAAGCGCGTTGGAGTACAGCACTTCGCCATGGTTGTGGCGGCAGGACAGAGAACGGTGATGAAGCAGGGCAGTAAGGTGCCGATTGCGACGGGATCCTATAGCAATAACGGGAACACCACAGGAGCGCAGACGCAGATTACTTACATCGATGTGGGCATGAACTTCGATGTGACCCTAGATGAGCTCGCGAATGGAGCGATGTTACGTTCGAAGGTGGAGCAATTGAGCACCGCGGAGCAGACGTCCGGTGTGGGCTTACAGGATCCGATCATTCGGCAAAGCCACCTCGAAGGAACTTCGTTCCTGACCCCGGGCAAGCCTCTGGTGCTGGGATCGATCGACATCCCTAGTAGCACGCGGCACCTGGATCTCGAGGTGGTGATGGAACAGGTCTCAAAATGAGAGTGGGTTGGCCACCAGTCCCCCGGGCCACCTTCTTCCTTCGAGCGTTGCGGAAAATTGGCATGGTTTAGGTGGCGCCTGCGGCTTGAAAAGGACCTCGAGCCTTGATTGAGGAGGCCGGCGGCGAGGCCGGGATATCAGTAGCTCCACCAATAATTTGGCCGCTTTGGTTCGATACGCAAATGCCTCTTGACTCCGATTCGCTTTGCCATTACCTTTAATGAATGGCAAGACTCCCTTCGGGTTGAGTCAGTCATAACGAAGTCCACCCACTTCGTTGCTTTACCGGAATACCCACGCAACAGCCCCCACCGCGCTGCGTGGGTTTCCTCTTTAAGCGGTCCTTTCCCATTAAAGGGAATCAGAGCAGGTGTGCGTTGCCGCTGACAGAAAGAACAATAACGAAATGCAGGGTCCTTCCCCATTCGGCTGCGCTCAGGGTCAGGATGACAGTTTCGAAAGGAGTTGGAATGGGGGTGGTAGATCGATCTTGGATTCGCTTTACGCTTGTAGCTCAAGCACCTTGTGTGCTGTCTCCGCTCCATGGGCCGGGATACCGTCGCCGTTAAGCAGGCCGATCTGTTTCAGTACTGAGGCCTGGTCCTAGTAGATGTTCTCGTGCGCGAGCTTGCCATCGCGGAGGCCTTCAGCGGGTTACGGCTTCGAATCGAGCTGGGAGCTGTCTCTTCGCTGCCATAGTTCGAAGCCTGCAGGAAACGTTTTGATGCAGCGATAGTGTTGATCGAGATAAGCCTGAAACGGCCGCAGATGATTGTCGGTATAGCCCCAGGTTCCGGCGAGATACCGGTATGGCTTGAGTAGCAGCAGAGGCACGCGATTTGTTTCAATGGCGGCGATCGATGCGGCGATATGCTCGGGGCGGTCGTATTCGTAGGGGACCGGCGATGCGATTGGAGCCGGCGTCTGCAGCCATAACGGGAGCGCGAGGGGTCCGACGCCGAAGTACATCTGTCCGGGGTGCGTGTTCTCTGCCATCGAGCGATAGACTTCGTATCGGTTTGGATCGAGGATGGCGGTACGGCCTGCGGGAAGATCGAGATAGTGCCAGTGCATCGTCTGATTGCGTAGCGGCAAGTAAACGGCGATGGCGAGGGAGAGAGCCGCGAGTGCTCCGCCTGTGACTCTTCCCTTCTTTCCCCATCGATTCAGAAGCCATGCGAGGAGAATCATGCCGGGAAAGCTGGCGCACGAGACTCTCATGACGGAAAGGCAGGGCGCGACAGCGAGAAACATAGCGAGTCCGGTGATTGCGAGTAGAAGAAGCTGATTCCACGGTTGGTCCGGCTCGATTCGGCGGCGGCGGTACATCACGCGCAGGAAGACGAGGTAGACCAGCGGAACCGTGAGATACACGAAGGGAATGCAGATCCACCGGAGGAAGCCGGTCTGGTGGCGGAAGTCGTCGAGGGGGGAGCGCCATGTCTGGGCGGGAAGGGTTGGGTAGTAACGGAGGGGAAAGACCACGACCCATTTGATCCACTCTTTTATCCCCATCGCTTGGATGTAAGGGCCGTTGATTGCGAGGAAGATGATGAGTGCGGCGCCGCACAGCAAGATGGCTCGACGCCAGAGCACATTTGCTTTTTGTTTTTCGTCGATCGACTGCCAGAAAAGGTAGGCGAGGAAGCCTGCGGTGATGCTGGCTCCCTTGCTCTGCGTAAAGCTGGCGGCTAGACCGCACAAGGCTCCGGCGAGGGCGATACGCCAATCCTGCGAACCATCCTGCGAGCCATGGAAGAGAACAAGCATGGCGATGAGTGCGATCAGACCGCTGAACCAATGATGGGTGGCGTCGAGGCCTCCGAAGAGAACGAAGCCTACCGTCAGGGCAGCCGGTAGAGCGACAAAACTGCCGCGCAGGACTTTTCCGGCAGCCAGCGTCATCAGCAAAACGGCGGTCGATGCGAGACACGCCATCAGGGCGTTTGGAATCCAGAGAAGCAATCCAAGATGCCGGAACAGGAAGGCGTAGACGAGGTCGGTGCCGGGGGTTACGAATTGAAAGTAGTCGCGATAGGGCATCTGTCCTGCGACGATTCTGGCTCCGTTGCTTGCGAAGAGCATCTGATCGTTCCAGGACATGACCGGGGCATGCGGCAGGACAAATTCGCGAAGGTAACAGGTGGCGAAGGTGAAAGAGGGAGCGACGGCGACCAACCAGCGAAGCCGCATTCCACTCGTCGATTCAATCTGAGAGGGATGGTCAAGGTAGGTCGTTGCTGTGATCACTTCGCCCATAGTTCCGCGCTTCGCCCCTTCGCAACTCTGTTAACTTCGGCGCTGGCAAGTTTATTGCCTGAGTAACTGAATCATGACAAAAGGATTCACGCCATGACAGAGAAATGACACCGCGCTGACAAACTCGCGACACCGTAAACTAATTCAGCGATGCCTCTCGAAACTCCAAACTCCGAACCTCTTGTTGCCGCAACATCCCACTCCACGGGCTTCGCTCCTCTGAAAATTCCGCTGTTTCGCGATCGCTGGATCGCGAGCACGGTTTCTTCGATTGGCACCTGGATGCAGGACACAGCAGGCACCTGGCTGATGACGTCGCTGACTGCCTCGCCGCTGCTGATCGCGCTCATGCAGACTGCCGCGAGTCTGCCGGTGCTTCTGTTGGGTCTGCTTGCCGGAGCGACCGCAGATATCTTCGACAGGCGGAAGCTGCTGATCTTCTGGCAGGCGTGGATGCTCGGCTCGGTCGGCATCCTCGCGATACTTACGTTTGTCGGCTACGTCTCGCCGTGGGCGCTACTGGCTTTTACTTTCCTGCTCAACATCGGCTCGGCGATGAACAATCCCGCGTGGCAGGCGATTGTCCCGGAGCTTGTTCCGCGTGAGTTGATCCCCGACACAGTCAGTCTCAACGCGGCCAGCAACAACCTTGCGCGTGCGGTGGGCCCGGCGCTCGGGGGGTTGATGGTTGCGGGGTTTCAGCGGGTTCATACTGGCGCCGGTTCTGTCTTCGCGTTGAACGCTCTCTCTTTTGCCGGCGTGATCTGGGTGCTGGTGAACTGGAAGCGGGTGCCGCTCTTCAAGTCGGCACTCCCCGCCGAGCGCATTGAAGGCTCGATACGATCCGGTCTCCGGTACGTCCGCTATGCGCCGGACCTGCAGGCTTCCCTTGTCCGCGCATTTGTCTTCACGTTTTTCATCTCGGCAATCTGGTCGCTGCTGGCTGTCGTGGCACGGCGCGATCTTAAGCAAGGGCCTCTCGGCTATGGCATCCTCAACGGCTCGCTTGGCCTGGGAGCAGTTGTTGCCGCCACCACTCTCCATCGTCTGAGGCAGCGCTTCACCGCGGATCAGATTCTCGCCGCTGCTACGTTCTATAACGTCGCCGTGCTGCTTGTCCTCGCGTTTTCGCGGAGCCCGTTCCTCATCATCACGTCGCTGATTCTCTCGGGTGCTGCGTGGACCAGCACGATGTCAACGATCAACGTCAGCGTGCAGCTGGCTGTGCCTGCGTGGGTGCAGGCTCGCGCTCTGGGGACCTACATGATGACCTTTCAGGGCGGTATGGCTCTCGGAGCGGTCCTGTGGGGAGCGATTGCCGAACGCACCTCGACTCCGATCGCCCTTGCCTCGGCCGCCGCCGGCCTGTTGATCACCTATCCCTTCGTCCGGCGTTTCCGTATCC